>JANNZE010000393.1:0-2537 GCA_031410455.1 Chitinophagaceae bacterium
GCAAAATCAGGTTCAACACCGGTTGTATCGCAATCCATTACTAAGCCGATCGTTCCGGTTGGAGCAATCACGGTTGTTTGTGCATTTCGGTAACCATATTTTTCTCCCATCTGTACCGCATCATCCCAGGCTTTGGTTGCAGCTTTCAATAAATAATCAGGACAGTATTTTGCATTGATACCCTGTGGTTTTATTTCAATGCCTTCATAAGCATCGGTTGCATCATAAGCGGCAGCACGGTGGTTGCGCATTACCCGAAGCATGTGCGTTTTGTTTTCTTTATACCTGTCAAATGCACCCAGGAAACCGGCCATCTCTGCAGATGTTTTATAAGAAACGCCGGTCATGATCGCTGTAATAGCACCAGCAATTCCTCTTGCTTCTTCACTGTCGTAGGCAATACCGCTTACCATCAGCATACTTCCCAGGTTTGCATATCCTAAACCCAGGGTTCTGTAATCATAACTTAATTGTGCCACTTCCTGTGAAGGGAACTGCGCCATCAGCACAGAGATCTCCAGCACCACTGTCCATAAACGGCAGGTGTGCTCAAAACCGGCAACATCAAAAATATTATTGTCTTCATTAAAGAAGCGGCGAAGATTTACGCTCGCCAGGTTGCAGGCTGTATTGTCTAAAAACATATACTCACTGCAAGGATTGGAAGCACGGATGCGGCCACCTTCAGGACAAGTATGCCATTCGTTGATAGTAGTATCATATTGAGTTCCCGGATCTGCACAACGCCATGCGGCATAATTGATGGTTTCCCATAATTGTTTTGCCTTTATGGTTTTCATGGTATGTCCATCTCCACGGGCTTTCAATTCCCAGTCGCCTTCCTGATCCAGTGCATTGAAGAATGCATTCGGGATACGAACGGAGTTATTGCTGTTTTGCCCACTTACCGTACGATAAGCTTCGCCTTCATAATCACTTGGATAGCCAGCAGCGATCAACGCAGCTACTTTTTGTTCTTCTTCTACTTTCCAGTTGATGAATTTTTCAATTTCAGGATGATCCAGGTCGAGACAAACCATTTTTGCAGCACGACGTGTAGTTCCGCCGCTTTTGATGGCACCGGCTGCACGGTCACCAATTTTCAAAAAGCTCATTAAGCCGCTGGATGTTCCGCCACCGCTTAATTTTTCCCCTTCGCCGCGAATGCCGGAGAAGTTGGTTCCTACACCACTTCCATATTTAAAAATTCTTGCCTCGCGAACCCAAAGGTCCATGATGCCACCTTCGTTCACCAGGTCATCGTCCACACTCAATATAAAGCAGGCGTGTGGCTGAGGACGTTCGTAAGCGGATGTAGATTTTTTTAATTTTTCGTCTTTAGGATCCACATAATAATGACCCTGTGGTTTTCCGGTAATTCCATATACTTCATGTAATCCTGTATTGAACCATTGCGGACTGTTGGGTACACATGCCTGGTTCAAAATAGAAAATACCAGTTCATCGTAAAAAACCTCTGCATCTTTTGAAGAAGCAAAATAATTATAGCGTTCACCCCATACTCTCCAGCAATGCGCCATACGATGTGCTACCTGCCTGGAAGAAGTTTCACGGCCGGTAGTTCCATCAGGTTGAGGTACACCTGCTTTACGGAAATATTTTTGAGCAAGGATATCTGTTGCGATCTGGCTCCATTGTTTGGGAACTTCCACATTGTCCATTTGAAAAACCGTTTCACCCGTAGGATTTTTGATAACAGATGTACGGTAATCGTATTCGAACATTTCGAACGGACTAATGCCGTCGCGGGTGAATTGGCGACTGAACTTCAGTGCTTTGGTGGATTGTTTTGATGCCATATATGGGTTGATTGTTGGGTTTGAGTATTCCTTTGCAGGGAAACGAAAATATCTGATAGCATTGATGTTTGGTTGTTTTTGATATCCCCAAATTGTGGAAAAAAGTATTCAGTTTTTCATAACATCAACAGCATCTTAGGTTTTATGCGTTTTGCACTTTTTGTGGAAAGAAATAATTTTTTTTTGACGGAAATAAGCATTAACCATATTGCAAACATGAGAATGATGCTATCATTGTGTACAATTCAAAAATTATGCGGGCGGTGATTCAAAGAGTTAAAAATGCTTCCGTTTCTATAGAAGAGAATTTGAATGGTTCCATTCAAAACGGATTGCTGGTGCTGATAGGAATAGAAGATGCAGACAATGAAGAAGATATCCGATGGTTAAGCAGCAAGATCGTACAGTTGCGCATATTTGATGATGCACAGAAAATTCCGAATCTGAGTGTAAAAGAGATCAACGGAGATATTCTGCTGATCAGCCAGTTCACTTTGTTTGCCCTCACTAAAAAAGGAAACCGCCCCAGCTACATCCGGGCTGCAAAACCGGAGATAGCCATACCTGTATACGAAAATATGATCCGACAGCTGGAGACAGACCTGGGCAAAAAAATTGAAACCGGAATTTTTGGAGCTGATATGCAGGTAAGTTTGCTGAACGATGGCCCTGTAACGATCCTCATAGATTCAAAAAACAAAGAATAATGACCATAGA
>JANNZE010000394.1:0-2915 GCA_031410455.1 Chitinophagaceae bacterium
ATACTGCTGGCGCTGCTTTTTCAGGAGCCGGGGAAAAAATCGGCTTTGATAAGAATCCACTGAGTTTTTTATTTTCCAAAAAAGTTGCACATGTTTTTGATAAAAAAAATATCAGGCATGAAGTGGAAAGAAATAATGATCTGATTGCACATTTTACCAATAATGATTTTACAAAACCCAGGCTGTATCCATCGCTTTCAGATTTTGAAAAAGTACTGCCGTTCCAACACAGCGATTACATAACCATGACGCCGTCCAGTGTATGGTTCACCAAACAATATCCTGCGGATAAATGGGTGGAACTCATGCAAACCATAGATCCTTCCATCATCATTTATCTCTTAGGCGGAAAAGAAAATTTTACAGAATGCGATAACATCGTAAAAAAAGCAAACAGGAACAACGTGGTTATTTTAGCAGGAAAATTATCATTTCTTCAATCCACTGCATTAATGAAAGTGGCAATGATGAATTATGTGAATGACAGTGCTCCGCTCCACTTTACTTCAGCGATAAATGCACCGGTTACCGCTATTTTCTGTTCAACGGCTCCGGTATTAGGCTATACACCACTGAGCGACCGCTCATTCATTGTGGAAACAAAAGAAATTTTATCCTGCCGTCCCTGCGGCTTTCACGGACATAAAGTTTGTCCGCAAGGCCATTTCAAATGTGCACTCACCATTACAAACGAACAGGTACTTGAACCACTGTATGCAGATAGATAACGATATACAATCCTGTGTGGATGTTTTACACAAAGGCGGACTGATACTATATCCGACAGATACGATCTGGGGTATCGGCTGTGATGCCACCAACGAACAGGCCGTGGCAAAAATTTATGCTTTAAAGAAAAGGAACGAAGAGAAGAGCATGATCATTTTATTATCAGAAGAAAAAGATATTCTGACATATGTGGAACATGAATCTGTGCCAGTATATGATTTTATTAAAGGAACAAATAAACCGGTGACCATGATCTACAGCCGTGCAAAAAACCTGGCACCGAATCTTATCAATAAAGACGGCAGCATCGGTATTCGTTTAGTTAAAGATAATTTTTGCAAAAAACTGATAGATGGTTTTGGAAAACCCATCGTTTCAACTTCCTCTAATATATCCGGCTATCCGCCTCCACAGATTTTCGCAGACATAGATGTACTTATAAAAAACGGTGTTGACTATATAGTGCAACACCGCCAGGATGATTTGGAACCAGCTGTTCCCAGTACAGTAGTCCGTTTAAATGACGATCATTCTTTTGTTATAATTCGTCCTTAAAAAATTATAATGTAAGGCCAATACCTACATGAACGGTCTGATTCTTCCATTTGTCTCTGTTATCAATATCATTGATGTTGTTCAGCCCTACCACATACCTTCCATACAACCTGATCTTTGAGATCTTCAGCTGTAATCCTGCAAGCATGGAAAAATCACCTGTCTTAAATGCATCTTTACCATTATTCACAAGACTTTTATTTTTATCAATCAGGATCCCGTATTGAGGACCAGCCTGCAACGTAACCACACTGTTTGCATAGTAATTAAACAAGAGAGGAATGTTGAGATAAGTCAGTTTTACTTCTGAGGGATTATTGAACTGATAGATGGTACTGAACTGACTGCTGGTATCTACATTTACCTGGCTGAAGTAAACTTCGGGCTGGATACCAAATTTTGAAGTTATACCGATATCCGCAAATAAACCAGCATGATAACCGAATGAAAATTGATCTTTGAAAGAGGTGCCGCTTAATTTATGGATGTCTGCTCCACCTTTTATTCCGAATTTAAATCCCTGTGCTTTTACATTTAAAAATGAAAATGCCATTAGCGCGATAATAATTGCTTTTTGCTTCATAGAATTTTTTTTGTTGAGTTTCAAGTTATATGCCAATACTATGTACACCAAGAACATATTGTTAAGCTTATAGCAATTTTCAAAACCTACGTTTATTTCTGCGGAATAAAATGATTTTATAATTTTTTTTTAACAAAGCAGATTATGATGAAAACCATTGTTATTACTATTATTTTTGAAATGGATTAGCTTTTTACACAATTAAAACGTAGTTTTGCGCCGATTACTGAGATTTACATGACATGCTCAGTTGCGGTTGTCAGGCAGCTACACGATCTTTTAGGATCTTTTCCCCTTCAATTGCGAGAAGCATAACATGTGAGCATCAAATTTTTTTGACCCACGTGCTTTTTGCTATAGCAACTTCACGGATTTAAACAACATTCAAATATGAATGCATTTCAAGCATTAGGTTTGAACGAACAGATCGTTCAGTCTATTACGGATTTAGGTTTTACAACACCTACTCCCATCCAGGAACAGGCCATCCCTGTTTTATTATCAGGTACAATGGATTTCGTTGGACTTGCACAAACCGGAACAGGAAAAACAGCTGCTTTTGGTTTACCGTTAATGCAACTGATCATTGCTGCAGATAAATTTCCGCAGGCACTGATCGTTTGTCCTACCAGGGAATTATGTCTGCAGATAACCAGTGATCTGCAGGATTATATGAAACACAGTCGCGGTGTAAGTGTTGAAGCTGTATATGGTGGTGCTTCCATCACTATGCAGATTCGGAACCTTCGTAAGGGTGTACAAATTGTTGTGGCTACACCCGGCCGGCTGATAGATCTCATCGAAAGAAAAGCGATCGATCTACAGAAAGTTAAATATGTGGTTTTGGATGAAGCCGATGAAATGCTGAACATGGGTTTCAGAGACGATATTGATTTTGTGTTAAAAAATACCATCAACAGAGAAAGTATCTGGTTATTCAGTGCAACCATGCCGCCCGCAGTGAAAGCGATCTCCAAAAACTTCATGACGAATCCTAAGGAGATCACAGTAGGAAAGAAAAACAGCGGTAACGTTAATATCGATCACC
>JANNZE010000395.1:0-1743 GCA_031410455.1 Chitinophagaceae bacterium
TTAAAATAGAATCGGCACGACTTACGTCAATTCCGGACCGTTGTGTAATTACACTGCTTCCATTTACATTGATGATGGATTTGAGAGATATCTTATTTTTTGGATTAAGTAAAAAAGCCAGGCTTGCAAATGCACCGGCAATGGTAGATTGATTATAACGCTGATCATGGAAACTGCTTTCCACACTTGTGAAACGGGAAGAAATTCTGTTTTGCCTGTTCAATAAATCAAGACGCTGATTGTTTCTGTTGTAGGTGATGCCTATATTTCCACCAACCGTTTTATTGAATATTTTTTTTTGGAAACCTCCATTCAATTGTAACGAAAAATTAAGTGGCCCGCTTATCTGATCAGCCATCCAATTGCTCTTCATTTGTTTACCAATATTCGTTTTTTCCTCCCGTGATAAAGAAGCGAAAGCAGATTTAGTGATATAGGCAGCAGGCAATGCCCTGGAGCCATCATCAACACCCAACCAATCAAGGCTTCCGGCTTTATCCGTAAAGAAATTTTTACCAACCGTCTGGGTATTGAATCCGCTGCCGATCTGGATATTGAAAAAGTTTTTTGAAGGAATGTCTTTAGTATTCACCTGAATCAAACCACCGGCCCATTCTCCCGGCAATTCCGGAACGAATGCTTTGTTGATGATGATGTTATCGATCATGGAAGCAGGAATGAGATCAAAGGAAAAAGTTTTTCTGTCGGGCTCCGTGCTCGTTAATAAAATACCATTGATCATCGCCTGGTTGTAACGGTCTGCCAATCCTCTTACAATAATGAATTTACCTTCCTGGATACTTGCACCCGGTATACGTTTCAATACTTCACCTGAAGTTCTGTCCGGTGATCGTCTGATCGCTTCCGAAGAAATAACAGAAGCAACCGTATTGGTATTTTTCTGAAAGGAGATCAAAGAAGCAGCTGTTTCCTTTCTGGCTGTACTTGTAGTTTTAACTACTACCTCCTGAACGAGATGCGATTTCAGTTGCATGGCCAGATCCTGAACCGTGGTTTTTCCTTCCGTTATTTCGATACCCTCAATTTGTTGAGTAGTTCCGTTATAACTGAATACCAGTGAAACAATTTTTGATCCTTCAGTTGTAATAATATAATTACCATTGATATCCGTACTCGTTCCTTTTGCATTGTTCAATAAAACAGAAACGCCGGTTAAAGGCTGTCCTGTGCTGGCATCTGTCACCTTTCCTTCGATTTTTCCTTTTTGTGCTTCTGCATTATTATGACAGATCCAGAATAACATTGAAAAAATGAGAATACGCATCCTTGAGATTTGATGCAAAGAGACAAAGGAGTTGTTACGAAAATGTAACGTGATGTTTACCTAAAGGTTAATTCTATATTACCGCAACGTTAACCGGCGAACGGAGCATTTACATTTAAAAGCTGAACTGCAACCTGAGCGTTACCAGATCAAATTTCTCTTACTATAAATGCAGAGTCAGTATTCAAAATTAATTGTGCTTATATAATTTTATGGTTGGCATAACATTAGTTGTAGCAGGATAATAACACAAATGAGTAATATTATTTTAAGATTACGCATATGTTAAGAAATCATTACCAATTAGTACGATGTAAGGATACTAAGGTATAAGTTTAAATTTGCTGCCAAATCATTTTTGTATGGGTTTCAATTCTATTTTAAAAATATTTCTGCCTAAAGACAGGGTTTTCTATCAGTTGTTTGAAAGCGTTGCGGGTGAGTTAGTGAAAATGGGG
>JANNZE010000396.1:0-2912 GCA_031410455.1 Chitinophagaceae bacterium
AGCGCTGAATGAACCTTACCTGGACGTAAGCATATTCAAACTCGTAAAAAAAAGGGCGGGATGGCTGGTGATCTTATTTTTAGGTGAAATGCTGACAGCTACCGCCATGCAATTTTTTCAGAAGGAAATTGAAGCGGCAACCGTACTGGCATTATTTATTCCACTCATCATGAGCAGTGGCGGAAACAGTGGCTCCCAGGCCTCTACACTCATCATCCAGGCGATGGCACTTGGGGAATTAAGTATTGTAGACTGGTGGCGTGTAATGAAACGGGAACTGGTGTCCGGATTTTTATTGGGTGTGATCCTTGGAACCATTGGTTTCTGCCGTATCGTGATCTGGCAGAATCTTCACATTTTCGATTATGGTATCTACTGGAACCTGGTGGCCACCACTATTTTCTTTTCACTGATAGGTATTGTGCTCTGGGGAAGTCTTATGGGCTCTATGCTGCCGATCATTTTAAAAAGATTAAAATTGGATCCGGCTGCTTCTTCCGCTCCATTCGTGGCCACGCTGGTTGATGTGACCGGAATCATCATTTATTTCTCCGTTGCCTACTTCTTTTTAAAAGGAATTTTATTGTAACATCATTGTATTTTTTCCATCTTTTACAAAGGAAGGTTTTCCATATTTCGATCTGTATAAATATGCTTTCCCTTTTTTGAACCGGATTACGAATACGTCATCATAAACTTCATCAGGCATTACAATCGATACATCAGGAATATAGTGTTGTATGAAAGCGGGAATGGTGTTCGTATGACCGATCACCAGTATCCTTTTTACTTTTGTATCCTTTAGTTTTAATTGCATTACCTTAACAAGACTGTCTCCGGAATCTTCCGCAGGATAATGTACCGTATCAATGTTCATTTTTAAACGAAGTGAATCTGCGGTCATGGCTGTTCTTCTGTATTGCGATACAAAAATCAGCTGTGGAGGATATTTCCTCATTTTCATAAATAAAGCTTCACTTCTTTCTAATCCTTCCCGGCTTAATTCAGGATCTTTTCCGTTCTCTTTCTCAGCATGACGCACAATATAGATACTTCCTTTTCTGAACAATTTCTGTGCAGCACCCTGTAACGTCATCAACAGAAAAAAAGCGATAAAAATGCCCGCAAAAACTTTCATAAAGGAAGATTAAAAAATGGTCTTTTACTGTTAGTAAAATGATAACCCGGCCCGAAGTTAATTCCTTGCAACACATATATTTTGTATAATATTGCAGATTGATTTTAATACATTATTAGATTTATTTTTTATGTGTGGAATTGTAGGTTATACCGGGCCGCGTCAAGCTTATCCTATCGTTATCAAAGGACTTAAAAGACTGGAATACAGAGGCTATGACAGCAGTGGTGTTGCGCTTCTTCATAAAGGCCATCTGGAGGTTTTTAAAAAGAAAGGAAAAGTGGCGGAACTGGAAGAATTAATGATCGGTAAAAATATTGCCGCAAACGTTGGCATCGGTCACACACGATGGGCAACACATGGAGAACCCAGTGACAGAAATGCACATCCGCATTCTTCAGCGAGTGGCAGGCTGGCAATGATCCATAATGGTATCATTGAAAATTATTCGCAGATCAAACAGGAATTACTCAATAAAAATTATACGTTCACCAGCGATACCGACACAGAAGTATTGTTGAATTTCATTGAAGATATTCAGAAAAATAATGAGTGTTCTTTAGAAGAGGCTTTACGTATTGCGCTCAAAAGAGTAACCGGTGCATATTGCATTCTTCTTATAGATAACCAGGATCCTGAAACCATCATTGCGGCCCGCAAAGGAAGTCCGCTGGTGATAGGGATCGGTAAAGGAGAACATTTCCTTGCGAGTGATGCGTCTCCGTTTATTGAATACACCAAAGAAGTGGTGTATGTAAATGATTACGAACTCGCCATTGTACGTCCGGATGAACTGATCCTGAAAAATTTAGGAAATGAAAAGATCACTCCTTTCATCACCAAACTGGATATGGAACTGGCTGCGATTGAAAAAGGCGGTTATGATCATTTCATGCTGAAAGAAATTTTTGAACAGCCAAGCACCATTTACGATTGCCTGAGAGGAAGACTGGATGCTCAGGCAGGAACCATCACCATGGGTGGCATTCAGGATAATATTGAACAACTGATCAATGCAAAACGTATCCTCATTGTTGCTTGTGGCACCAGCTGGCATGCAGGTCTGGTAGCTGAATACGTTATAGAAGAGCTCTGCAGAATTCCGGTTGAAGTGGAATATGCTTCAGAATTCAGGTACAGAAATCCGATCATCAACCCGGGAGATGTGATCATTGCCATCTCACAAAGTGGTGAAACTGCAGACACGCTGGTTGCACTGGAAACCGCCAAACAAAATGGTGCATTTATTTTCGGAGTGGTGAATGCGGTAGGATCTTCTATTGCCCGTATCTCTCATGCTGGTGCCTATACACATGCAGGCCCGGAAATTGGTGTGGCTTCCACCAAAGCCTTTACCGGGCAGCTGGCAGTTCTTACCATGATGGCATTAAAAATGGCGCAGGCTAAAAATTCTATTTCTCCTGAACGTTACCAGAAATTATTGAACGAACTGGCTGATGTTCCCGAAAAAGTTGCATCTATCTTAAAGAATGCAGAAGAATTAAAAACCATTGCAAATATTTATAAAGATTCTTCCGATTTTCTTTTCCTTGGCCGCGGGTATAATTTCCCGGTGGCACTGGAAGGAGCACTGAAACTGAAAGAGATCTCTTACATTCATGCAGAAGGTTATCCGGCTGCAGAAATGAAACATGGTCCTATCGCTTTAGTAACGGATAAACTGCCGGTTGTATTTATTGCCACAAAAGATTCTTACCACGGAAAAATCATCAGCAATATGCAGGAGATCAAGGCCCGCCGTGGTATGGTGATC
>JANNZE010000397.1:0-3450 GCA_031410455.1 Chitinophagaceae bacterium
CTTTCAAAAACCGGTTCCTGTACTCTTACACTAATCGCAGCACAAATGCTTCCGCGGATATCAGCAGCATCATAATCTTTTTTATAAAATTCACGGATGGTTTTTACATACCCTTCCCGGAATGCAGAAAGGTGAGTTCCACCCTGGGTAGTGAACTGTCCATTCACAAAACTGTAATATTCTTCGCCATAACTTGTTTCGTGTGTGATGGCCACTTCAATATCATCACCTTTCAAATGAATGATCGGGTAACGGATCTCATCTTCATTGGTTTTGCGCTGCAACAGGTCGAGCAAACCATTCTTACTTACATATTTTTTGCCATTGAGGATCATTACCAGCCCGGCATTGAGGTAACAATAATTCCAGAATTGATTTTCTAAATATTCCGTTACAAAATGAAAGTTTTTGAAAATGGATTCATCAGGTATGAATGTTACAAATGTTCCGTTCTCTTCTTTGGTAGTTATCTCTTTATGTTCTTTTTTTAATTCTCCTTTTTCAAATTCTGCAGTCTTTTCTTTTCCATCCCTGAAAGAAGTGACCTTAAAATAATTACTCAATGCATTCACAGCTTTTGTACCCACACCATTCAACCCTACACTTTTCTGGAAAGCCTTGCTGTCGTATTTGGCACCTGTATTTATTTTGCTAACCACATCCACAACTTTTCCCAAAGGAATTCCGCGGCCGTAATCTCTCACCGTGATCACCTTATCTTTTATATCAACATCCACGTGTTTGCCAAAGCCCATAGTATGTTCATCAATACAATTATCTATCACTTCCTTTAAAAGAACATAGATGCCATCATCGGCACTGCTTCCATCTCCTAATTTTCCGATGTACATGCCGGGGCGCAGGCGGATATGTTCTTTCCAGTCGAGGCTCCTGATACTGTCTTCGGTATATTCTGATAAATTTTTTTCAGCCATAATTCTTACCGGCTTTTAAGCCATGCTGATAGCAGGATTTGGATGATTTGCCCTACGTCTGGTTCTGTAAAACCATTCAATCACAGCAGTTACCGGCGCTGCGAATATAAATGAATAGGCGGATTTTTCTTACGGGTCATTTATCCACACCCGTGCAAACCTGTTTTTTAAGATTGGAAATGCCTGTTTAATAACATTTTCTTTATGGAACAGGCTTTACCATTTCTGTTTAAAGAAATATATGAAATTTATTGCCATATCTATAATGCTGATCCTGCTTCAGTCCTGTAATTCAACAGAAATAACCTCGTCGTGGAAAGCAGACAACAACAATAACAGCGGCTCTAAAAAAATACTGTTTTCAGGTATTTTCAGTGACAATGACAGATCGTGGACAGAACAGATCGAAGTAGAACTGGCGAGCCAGATAAGTGGATTGGGTTATGAAACAGTTTCCGGATTTAAATTGTACGGGCCTAAAGCTTTTGAAAATATGAGCGAGGAAAACATCGTGAATAAATTGAAATCTTCGCAGTTCGATGCGGTATTTACAACAGCTTTGCTGGATGTTTAAAACCAGGAGACTTACAGGCCGGGACTGTGAGCGTGCAGCCAGTTGGTGTGGTGTACAATCGCTTTGGAAGACATTACAGAACGGTGTATGACCTTGTATATCAACCCGGCTATTATTCCACATCTACACAGTATTTTTTAGAAAGCAATCTGTATGATCTCAATACCGGTAACCTGCAAAATTCTGTACAGAAAAAAACTTTTTAATCCTTCCAGCACCAGTTCATTAGGTAAAGATTATGGAAGACAGGTTCTGAAAGATCTCCGCAAAAAAAATGTTCTCCCGAAACGCTAAGGCTACGATTCATAAGCGATTTGCTATTTTTACTACAAATCATTAACATGAATCTGAATCTTGAAAATAAAACGGCAATGGTTTGTGGAAGTACGCAGGGCCTTGGCTGGGCCAGTGCTTATGAATTGTCGCTACTGGGTGCGCATGTAGTGCTGATGGCAAGAAATGAAGAAAAATTACAGGAGGCTGTAAAAAAATTAGATACCTCCAAAGGTCAGCAACATGATTATCTCGTGGCAGATTTCAATGATGTGAATCATGTTAACGATGCTATTCAAAAATATATTACAGCCGGAAACACAGCTCATATACTGATCAACAACTCGGGTGGGCCTGCTGGCGGAACGGTGCTGAATGCACAATTACAGGAATTTGTACAGGCTTTCAATAATCATTTATTATGCAATCATGCGCTGGCAACCGCTTTGATACCGGGCATGAAAAACGCCGGTTTCGGAAGGATCATTAATATTATTTCCACCTCTGTAAAACAACCTATCCAGGGCCTGGGCGTAAGTAATACCATTCGTGCAGCAGTTGCCAACTGGAGTAAAACGTTGGCCACGGAAGTTGGTCCTTTTGGCATTACCGTAAACAATGTTTTACCGGGTTTCACAAAAACTACCCGGGCAGATTATGTGATCAGTAAAAAAGCCGTGGATACCGGTAAATCACCGGAAGAAGTTATGCAGGAACTGGTTGCAGAAATACCAGCAAGGAGAATCGGCAATCCGGAAGAATTTGGTGCAGCGGTTGCTTTTTTATGCAGCCCCGCAGCCGCTTATATCAATGGAATTAATTTACCGGTAGATGGTGGCAGAACGGGATGTTTGTGAAAAAATAATTATGAATTATAAATTTTGAATTATGAATGGATATATAAATGACGTGTTTTAATATGTTCACAAATGCATTTGTATTTCCAATTATTTTTAACTACCCTGCTCCACATTTAAAATTTATATTTTAAAATTCATAATAACCTATGCCTCCAGATTTGCTTTAATAAAATCCGTTACCAGGTAGCTGATCAGTTTTCCTGTACTTTCGTCTTTCTCTCCTCCCGCCAACTGGCATGCGCCTTCTGAAATGTGCAGGTATGCCACTTTTGCATTTGTGGCTGTAAAATGAATAAATTGTCTTGCCTGCAAACTGGTAATTCCACTGGGAGTACATGCACTGCTCAATACACCTTCCATGCTGTCCAGGTCAACCTCAACACCAGTATAAGAATCTTCTGTGAAACTCACCGCCTGTGAAACGGCCTGGGTAAAATTTTTCTTTTCCCTGATAAAAATATCTTCAAAAGTGGAGTACTGGATAAATGGATTCTGGTGTAAATCCATCAGAACATTCTGCTGGATAAAGTTTTCATGCACACCAATAATGCTGTATTTACCCAGGTAACCATCATTCTCTGCATAACGGAATGCATTTCCGCTATGTCGCCCTTCCATTGTTTTATAATCAGCATGCGCATCGAGGTTTATGCAGTTGATCTGTGCAAGCTGTGTACGTTCTGTTTTGTGTAAACCTTTTGCCACACCTTTTATAACCGGGTATGCATTGTTATGTCCGCCACCTATCACCACAGGAATTTTTCCTGCTGATGCAATCACTTTTAAAATATTTTCCACTTCATCATCA
>JANNZE010000398.1:0-2019 GCA_031410455.1 Chitinophagaceae bacterium
AAAGCAAGCATGTGATCATTGTGCAGCGGATCTTCTTTAAGCCCCACCCACATAGTAATGAACGCACTGATGCCGTAAAACATACTTCCTGTAAGAATGAAACGGTCCAGCACTTCATTTTTAAGAATCATGATTTTGAAAACGAAAATCAAAACAATAAAAATGGAGAGGTTTACCGGAATGAATAAAGCGTTCTCTATTTTTGAATACCCGGTTGTTGCCAGTAAAAGAATGTCAATGAATATATAGACGAATAAAATTTTCTCCGTTCGTTTCATTAATTTTTCAACAGAAGGGTAACGGATTTCCACTTCTACAAAACGCCGTCCGAATTTGAAGTATAGAATATAGCTTAATACGCACAGTATTTTGTCGGGATATAATTTTGATAATTCAAGAGGGCCTATATGAATAATTCCATTTTCATCCCCTAAATATTTATTTAGAAAATATAAGGTTAGCACCACTATATATAATGTATAATACAGGTACTCCGCTCTTTTAAAAAAAAGCCAATTCACTAAAATATAAAAAAACTGTGCAGTTAAAGCAGTAAACAATATAAAAGGTGGTAACATGCTTCGTGTTGTTACGGTATCTAATTCATCATCATATCACAATTCGTTTTTGCGAATTTATGTTTTCATAAAAATACTATCAATACCGGTAGAATCTGGAAAGTGATAAAATATACCAAACTTATGGTATTGCTGCCGATACGTGCAACCCATAGTTTTGTTTATTCAGGGTTAACAGGTCTGAGCATATTAGTATTATGCCTGACTGTTCCTGTTTTCCATATCAATTGTTAGCCAGCTGCCCCGGCACACCTGTTATAAGAGGCAATTCAATTTTAAAAACCCAACCATTACCAATAGCATGGTATTTATTAAAAGCGAACAACAAGTTCGTGCACAACTTATCAATCAATTGGGTGAAATCATTCAACAAAAGGAGATCATGAATACAGGATCGTTCGATCTGACATCTTTTCCAACAGACGTATATTTTATAAAAATTGAAGCAACACAAAAATCTTATAAGATCATAAAACAGTAAAGTCATTTATTTTTCCAAAGAAAGCTGTCATACCAAGTGGCAGCTTTTTTTGTTTACAAATGGCAATTTATTTATTGTTTGATAAATTTTGATTCAAGCACTATCTTAGTATGGCTTCAAAAAATCGGTCATAATGAAAATTTATCTCCTTAACGCACTCTTTCTTTTTTTGTTATTGGAGTTAAGTACGGTACAAAATCTGCATGCCCAACCGCATACAAAAGACAGTTTACAAGCTATTATAAAAAATAATACAGGACTGCGGCAATGCACCGGCATGCTGGCACTTTCCGAATATCTATTGGATGAAACCGTTAATGATTCAACCGCTTTGTACTGGGCTACACAGGCAGAAAATAAAGGCGCTGAATTAAAAAACGGGTACATCGTTGCTAAAGCAAACGAAATGAAAGGCCGGTATTATTTCAATATTTCTGTTTGGGATAAAAGTATCCTGGCATTTGAAGCCACGCTGTCTGAGGTACAAAAAATTGTGTTGCCTGTTCAAAAGAATGAAATGAATTTTAAAGGCTTAATGGGTTTGGCAGAAGTATATAATTACATGGGCGATTATGTTTCAGCACTCGATCTGAGAATTAAGGGATTAAAACTGATTGACAGCATACCTACTAATGTTAACCAGCGTATCCAGGCATACATCAGTATTGCCAATGATTTCAGACATCTTGATCAACGTTCAAAAGCGATAGAATACCTGGAACAAATCCGCGATGAACTTCCTCAAGCTAAAGGAAACCATCAGCTGGATTATTATTATGAATATTACCAGAACCTTTTTCTTAATGACCAGATTGAACAATCGAAACAAATGTTACAACGTTTCGACAGCGGTGTAGCTCATTTTACATTGACCGCCTCACAACAACTGGAGTTTGCAGGCATTGCCCAAAAACTACACGGACAGTTTGAATTGTATCACACAAAAAATTTTAAATCGGC
>JANNZE010000399.1:0-4311 GCA_031410455.1 Chitinophagaceae bacterium
GGTTTGGTATACCATTTCCGGAGTTTTTTTAAAACATTATGCCCGCTGTCATCTCCTAAACCGATATCCAGTAATATCATATCAGGCGGATGATTTTCTGCCATGATCAAACCTTCCCGTGCGGAAGTTGCTACTTTGGATAAATATCCATTGGTTTGTAAAGTAAATTCCAGAAGCTTTGCTATCTGAGGTTCATCATCAATGATTAGAATTTCAGATTTGTTCATGACTTTTATTTCAGCATTAATATTTTCACCGGAATGGTAATTGTAAATTTTGCACCTCCAAAATGTGATTTCTCCAGTTCAACTACACCGGCTAATGCATCTGTAAATCCTTTTACAATAGATAAACCCAGTCCGGAACCTGAATTTCCCTTTTTATTATCTCTGGCAAATTTATTAAACACATCTTTCATCTGCTTATTTGTAAAGCCGGTTCCTCCATCTTCTATTATGATCTGGAGCTGATCGGCAATACACAATGCAGAAATTTCAATTTCGCTATTTTTTGCAGTATGAATTGCTGCGTTATTCAATAAATTATAGATGATCTGTTCCAGCATTCCTTTGTCAATATTACAAACCGGCATACCAGGATGGACACTTATGCTGATGCGTCGTCCCGGATTGTTTTCTTCCACATGATGTACTGCCTGGTAAATAAGTTCTGTTATATCCGTCCAGTCTGATTTGGGTTGTATATGACCTGATTCAAGTCTTGAAATATTCAGCAGATTTTCTACCTGCTGATTCAATCTCAATGCAGCTTTGGAAATCTCACTGATTAAAAGATGCTGATCATCTTTAGAAAGTAACTGGTTAGCGAGTAAATTATCAGAGGCACCGATGATGGTTGCTAAAGGTGTTCTTAATTCATGTGATAAAGAATTTAAAATGGTGTTATACAGTTTTACACTATTGGCTTTTTCTTCTTTGAATTGTGCATTTTTTTCAGCCTTTCTGATTTTATAAGTAAGAACACCGCTCACTATAGCAATAATAAAATACATGATCAGGAAAATAGTATCCTCCGTTTTTTCCACATGAATAGTAAAACGCGGCGGAATAAAAAAGAAATCCCATAACAATGCGCTCAACATCGCGGATAATAAAACGGGAAGAATATCGAAAGTAACTGCCAGGAAAGATACGGTTACCAGCAACAGTAATGCAGTAATATGATATCCTATTATGTGCGAAAGGATATAGCAGGTGGAAGCAACGATGATCACAATCAAACAACTGATAATGTATTGCTGCATTTTACCTGTTGTTCGCAAAATTGGCCTTTTCATTTATACCCAAATGTATGAAGCATTGGTATAAAGATTATATAAGGATATTTTGATGGCAGTCGAAAGGAAGAATAAAGGCATTTACATTTGTGCCCGTAATTATTTTATATGTCGTCGCATAACAAGTTAACAGTAGCAGGAGTTTTAATTGCCTTAGGAATCATTTACGGTGATATAGGCACGTCGCCCCTGTATGTTTTGAATGCTATCATTAAAGGAAATAATATTACGGAGGAACTGATCATTGGTGCCTTGTCGCTGATCATCTGGACACTTACACTTCAAACAACCATTAAATATGTGATCCTCACCTTACAGGCTGATAACAGAGGTGAGGGCGGGATATTCTCTTTATTTGCACTTGTAAGAAGGAGAAAAAAATGGCTGGTAATCCCGGCAATGATCGGCGGAGCAGCGCTCCTGGCAGATGGTATGATCACACCTCCCATTTCTGTAACATCCGCAATAGAAGGTTTAAAACAAATTCCCTCGCTTCATGATATCAGCCAGTGGACAGTGATCTATATCGTTATAGGAATTTTGGCGGTATTGTTTTTTATGCAACAATTCGGGACCAGTTTTATCGGAAAATTCTTTGGGCCTGTAATGACCGTCTGGTTTAGTATGCTCGCCCTTTTAGGCATAGTTTATATGGTTCAGGACCTGTCCGTATTAAAAGCCTTTAACCCATACTATGGTATACATCTGCTGATGATGTATCCCGGAGGGTTCTTTATATTGGGAGGTGTATTCCTATGTACAACCGGCGCAGAAGCTTTGTATTCCGACCTCGGGCATTGCGGTAAAATGAATATCCGATACTCATGGATATTTGTAAAAAGCTCCTTAATCATTAATTATCTCGGACAAGGTGCATGGCTTTTAAAAAACTATAACAACAAGTTGATCACCGGGGATATGATAGAATCAGGCTTCAATCCATTTTACGGATTGATGCCACATTGGTTTCTGTATTTCGGAATAGCTATAGCTACTGCAGCCACAATCATTGCGAGCCAGGCACTCATATCGGGTTCCTTTACTTTAGTGAGTGAAGCCATTCGCCTGAATTTATCTCCAAAACTAAAGATCAATTATCCAACTGAAGCAAGAGGCCAGCAATTTGTACCCGCTATTAATTTATTATTATTTACAGGTTGCGTAGCCATTGTATTGTATTTCCAGAAAGCTTCCAATATGGAAGCGGCTTATGGCTTAGCCATAACCATTACAATGATCTCAACTTCTGTTTTATTCGCAAATTTCTTAGTAATCCGTCGTGTAAAACCAATACTGATCTACGCTTATTTAGCCATCTATTTAAGCATAGAATTAAGTTTCTTTTATGCCAACCTTGACAAGTTTTCGCATGGCGGTTTTGTTACTGTAATTCTGGGAGGTATTTTATTTTTTATCATGTACGATTGGTACCGGGCTAGAAAAATTAAAAATCGTTATGTTGAATTTGTACGCCTGGAAAATTATATACCTAAGATACAGGAACTGAGTAATGATAAAACAGTTCCCAAATTTGCCACACACCTCGTTTATCTCACAAGTTCCGGAAATGCGAAAGAAGTAGAACATAAGATCATTTACTCCATTTTAAATAAAAAACCCAAACGTGCAGATATTTACTGGCTCATCCATGTGGAAACAGTTGATGAACCTTATAAAACAGAATATGTAGTTACGCATATTATCCCGAATGATATTATAAGAGTTGATTTTCGTTTAGGATTCCGTGTGCAGCCGAGGTTAAATGTGATGTTCAAATCAGTGATACAGGACCTGGTAAAAGGGAAAGAAGTAAAGATTAATAATCCATACGAATTGATGGATGCAAATAACGTAGTTGGTGATTTTCAGTTTATTGTAATGGAAAAATACCTTAGTAACGATAATGAATTGCCGTTATTTGAAAGCCTGATCATGAAATTTCATTTTTGGATGAAAGAAATTTCCTTATCGGAAGAAAGAGGTTTTGGATTGGATTCCAGTAATGTAAGTATTGAGAAATTTCCATTGGTAGTTTCAGCACCACCGGTAATAAGGTTGAAGCGAACAGATGATAGCTATTGATTTAGTTAGAAAATGGAGAATTATGAATTATGAATTTCAACAATCAAATGCTGATGTTAATTATACGTATGCAGATTGATAAAATTCTAACTAACGTAAGTTGTCATCTTCAAAATTTTCTGTAAACGGTATTTGTAACTAACCAAATGAATTATGCAACTTTCTGTCGTTTGGCTTCTAAAATAGTGTTGGCGATACTCATTTTTGATTGAGAAGTTTTATCAGAAATAATATGAATGGTCAATTTAAGAAGATCTGTAAATGCACGAGTATTATTCAAATCAACATCATTTCTTTTGAAATAAGTGTGGAATGTTTCTAATAATATGTTTTCAGCTAGGGAAGTATTCTTACAAATTTTAAAAATGATCCCATATAATAATGAATTGTAACTATCATAAGTATGTATGATCACACCTAACTCCTTATTTCCATATAATTTCATTGCACACATACTTACATAACTATATCAAATAAAATTCCAAATATTTTTGTTTAAAAGATTAGGAGATTCATTAAACAATATTCAACAAATAGATATGAGTTGATGACAATAAAAAAATTGTGCGAAAAAATCTACACGATTGTGGGAAATGCAGAAGTAAACTCAACAGTTTTTAAATATGTATTATTGATAGAAGATTGAATTGAAAGATCACATACATACTGTAAGTCAGATAAATCTTATTGATTAAATGCAGCTTTTAATTTACTCACTGCAAGTGCCAGGGCTTCTTTTGCCTGTGGAACTACAGCTGCCATTCCAAAAAACTCATGTGTAACCCCTTCATACAGTCTATAATCTGTATTTACGTTCGCTTCCTTTAATTTATCTGCCAGAAGTTTTCCTTCTGTTTGAAGAGGATCTATTTCAGCACCAATAATAAGTGTGGGTGGCAGACCTGCAAGATTGGCTTTCACCAGACTGATTC
>JANNZE010000400.1:0-2174 GCA_031410455.1 Chitinophagaceae bacterium
ATAAAAATATGTTCTGGATCTTCCAGTTCGGAGCTCCGATCGCTTTTAATATACCGGTCATTTTTGTTCTTTCCAGTACAATGATGATAAGGCAGGTGATCAGGTTCACCACAGCGATAACGATCATGATACCCAGTAAAATATTTTTCAATTGCCCCTGTAAATTCAGCCAGTCAAAAATATTCTGGTAGATCTCACGAATGCTTTTACTGTACCATGCCTGCGGTAATTGTTTATATAGCCTGTCGGCCACTTCATCTGCCATACCGTAATCTTTCAGAAAAATTTCATATCCGCCGATCTGCTGAGGCTCCCAATTGTTCACACGACGAATGAGGTTGATATCGCAAAAAGCAAAATGTTTATCATATTCTTCAATACTGGTTTTAAATATTCCTGCAATAAAAACACGCCTGGCCGTTTTACTTCCATCTGGCCGGAAGAAATAAGCGATCAGGCTGTCGCCCAGGTGAACGTTCAGTTGTTTTGCAGTAAAGGTACTGATGTTGATTTGGTTGCTGTAGTTACTGTCGGTGAAGGAAAGCCAACTGCCATTTTGTAGGAACGGGCTCATGCGGCCGGTATCAAAACCTCTGTCGATCCCTTTCAGTAAAAGACTCTCAATGCTCGTTTCAAATTTGAGGATGGCAGATTTGGTAGCATAGCGTTCAACAGATTTTGCTTCCGGAATAGCAGCAAGGATCTTTTCCACCGAATCATTTCTGTCGATCGGATATTCTTCGGCAATGCTTACTCTTTCCTGCAGGGTTTGTTGTACCCGTACATGACCCCACAAACTGAAAACCTTGTTTCCGATGGTCTCCTGGAAACCATTAACAAAACTTAAAGCCACTATCATTACGGCCACAGACAATGCTGTAGCACTGATGGCCAGGCGTATAATAAATCTTGAAAAACTTTTATGTTTTACAGAGGAGATGCGCTTAGATATGAACCATGAAACATTCACGGAATTAATTTGGTATCTTTCAAAAATAATTAATTAAAGATCAATGAAGGTTTTTGCGGCGAATGTATGTTTTCTTTTCTGCTTCTGTATTTCATCTGCCTTTTCGCAAGATATTGAAACGAATCTGCAGCCGAAAATACATACGATTCAATTGTATCCTTATAGAAATCAGCAAGGTCTTCCGGTTTATATGCTGAACAGCAACGACCAGCTTTTTTTGTCTTTCGATGATATGGATGCCAATGTGAAAAGTTATTATTACACCTATATGTTGTGCGATTATAACTGGAAACCGGCCAATTTAAATCCGTTCGATTACATAAAAGGATTTACGCAAAACAGGATCACCACCTATCGTTATTCTTCACTTGCATTAACGAGGTACACGCATTATGAAGCAAGATTGCCGGAAAAAAATTCTGTTCCAACACGTTCGGGAAATTATATTCTGAAAGTTTACCTGGATGGTGACACTTCCAAACTGGTATTTACCAAACAAATGCTAGTGGTGGATGCAAAATCAACCATCAACGCCAATGTTGTTCAGCCTTTCACACCGCAATTATTCACAACTCACCAGAAGCTCCGCTTTTCAGCATTGATAAATGGTATAAACAGTTTCAGCGCTGCACAACAGGTGAAGGTGGTGATCTTACAGAATAACCGCTGGGACAATGCGCAGAGAGATATTCCGCCAACATTTGTCAGAGGAAATTCATTGGAATACAATTCGGAGAATATTGCCATTTTTCCCGGGGGAAAGGAATGGCGCTGGCTCGATCTGAGGAGTTTCCGTTTGCAGAGCGACCGTATCAGCAAGGGAGACTATTTAAAAAATGCAACAACGTTTTTTTTAAAACCCGACATAGACCGTTCGGCAGCCAAATACATTTATTTTCCTGATTACAATGGGATGTACAACATAAACAGTTATGAAAGTATCAACCCGATGTGGCAGGCAGATTATGCAACCGTGCATTTTAATTTCGTAACAAAAGAAGCACCGGATCCCAATGAAAACATATTTCTCTTCGGTCAGCTCACAGGCTATTCACTGGATGATAAATGGAAAATGAAATTCAATGAGGAAAGCGGCATGTTTGAAACAACTGCATTCCTGAAGCAGGGATATTATAACTATGCTTATGTGTCTGTAGATAATTCCGGAAAAGAAATCCGTAACCTAGAAGGAAATTATTGGGAA
>JANNZE010000401.1:0-2727 GCA_031410455.1 Chitinophagaceae bacterium
AGAGAAAAGAAGCGAACGTAATTACGGAAAGAGAACGTAGAAGATTCATTGCTTTGATTTATGGAGTGAAAAATTATTTTCATTTTCTGGTGAGTTAGTGAAAGAATATAATTAAAATTTAAATATCTAATTACATTCTACAGCAATCAAAACCCCAATACCCGGTATTAATTCCTTGAAATTTCCATTTGAGATTATTGCACGATTTGTTATCTGATACAGAATTTCTTATCAAAAAGCCAATGTTGTTTAACCTAAAGTAGTAAAATTTTGCTGAATAAGTTTCTAATCATGGTGCTTAAATTATAGCATTGATAGTCAATCACTTGTATAAAGACCTAACAGGTCTTAAACCATTTAGGTTTTTATAATACTCTAAACTTACCTGAATGTGTCCTTATGTATTGTTCCAAACAACCTGTCACACCAAGTAAAATAATAGCCATAATTTTTATTTACTTTTTGATGATGCAAGTTGTGATGTGTTGAGGAAGTAAATAATTTTCCAACTTTACTGTAGCGAAATCGCTGCGACTTAAATTCAAAACCAAGATGGCCCATACATTCATCAGCAGAACAAGAAAAGTAAAAAATAAAAAAGCAAACAGGTTTACCGTTAACACCGTGACTAAGGGAAATATTATTAATGTTTCAAGAATTGCTTCCACAGGATGAAAACAATAAGCAGATAATGGAGTTGGATTTACAGACCGGTGATGCACTACATGAACTTTACGTAACAGCCATTTTGTATGTAACAATCGATGCTTGAAATAAAAATATACATCGTGAATTAGGATCATAGGGAACATACTTTTAAAAAAATAAGTCCAGCTATATTCATGTATATCGAGGTAGAGAGTGGTAAGTTCGTTTATGTAAAAAACATAAACAATTATTCCTACAATAGAAAAAATACTGATGGTGGATAATGAAAACAATAATTCATTTTTTATCAGTTTCTCCTTTGGTGGCCGGGATTGAATTATATATTGCTCAAAAGATTTTACACCGGGTTTGTAACATATAAAAAATGCAGCGCCTGCTAAAAATAAGTATCTGCCTGTAGTAATAAAAAAAATAATTAACAACATTAACTTCCAATCATTAAGTAAGCTTTGCATATGTAGTTTTTTTAAATGTTTCCTGCCTTACTTCCTTCTCATTACTTCTGTTTTTAAGAAGTTTGAAATGTGAATTAAGTGCTCCTGTCAAGGAATTATAATGGTATCTAAGTCCAAACTCTTTAGCCGTAGCTCTTACCATTTTCATAATTGCCGGATAATGCACATGACAATATTTCGGAAAAAGATGATGTGCAACATGATGGTTCAATCCACTAAAAAGATAGCTGAACAGCTTAGAGTTAGGGCTATAATCATCAGTGGTGCGTAACTGGTGCTCGCCCCAACTGCAATTGATAATTCCATCTTCGTCAGGCTTAATGAATACAGAATCTTCCACAGCGAGATTCGCTAATAAGGCAAACATCGCAATGATTCCGCTCCCTACTTGCATGCATAAGAACCCAGCAAGAATCATTAAGAAGGGCATATTTAAAACCAACGCAGGAATTACTAACATGTAACACAGGTAAAACAATTTTGAAAATACCAGAAAGAACCAATGATGAGGTACATGATGTGCTTCTACAGGACTTATTTTCTTTCTGTTGTAATATTTGAAATCACGTAAAAGAACCCAGAACAAAATAAAAAACGGGTACAGCAGTTTCATGTAATATATCTGAAAATTATGTTGCTTTTTTGATTTTGTAAAAGGAGAAACTTTTACCATACCGCTTTGTTCTAGGTCGATATCAAGACCATGTATATTCGTATAAGGATGATGAGAGATGGTATGTTTATACTTGTACATATAACCATCGCCACCTGCAAGGTTTGCAAATCTTAATAGTACCTGATTCACCCAAGGCTTAGGTGAATAAACACCGTGTGCTGCATCATGTACTAGACTCATGGCAGCAATGATCAGGAATACTCCCATTATAAACCATGTAAATAAAACAATGCTACCGGCATGGCAGTCGTAACTATTAATACATAACAAACCATAAAAAGGGAAATGAATAAAGCAGATTTGATCTTCACTTCCATATTGGAATACCTGCTGATATTATTCTCTTTAAAATGAGCATGCACTCTTTTTTTGAGGGTGATGTAAAAACCGTTTTCCGGCTCTAATGCAAACTTTATTTTTTCCATTATTAAAGCTTTGAGTTGTTAGTGTAGCAATTAACAATAATGCATTTGCTACCTTTTCAAAGCTCTTACTAATAACTTTTGTTATCTAATCGATATTTCACAATTGCAAAATGATTTTTACTAGAATTCGCCTATGCGCAACGTCAGGTAATTGTATTTAGCATTTTTTAATAATGAGCGAAGGCCGAGAGGGAGGCCGAGTACTGGATACGAGATTTGAGATACGGGATGCGTGAGGCGCGATGCAACATCTTTGCGGCTTAGCGTGAAGTTATTTTAACACAGAGCGAGTTTTATGCTTGTACCCTTTGCGGGAAGCGGGGATACGGGTCACGGAAGGCGAAGTACTTCCTTTTCTAATAGCAGAATTTGCAGTATATGCATAAAAAAAGCCTTTCATTTCTGAAAGGCTTTTGTAATAAATATGGCAGCTACCTACTCTCCCGCATTGTTGTGCAGTACCATCGGCCATGAGGGGCTTAACTTCTCTGTTCGGTATGGG
>JANNZE010000402.1:0-4894 GCA_031410455.1 Chitinophagaceae bacterium
GCAGGTTCCCGGCCTTGATTATGACGTTTACATCTCCAGCGGTGGCCCCGGAAGCCCTTTGGACAGTAAAGGCAGTGAATGGGAAGCCGAATATTTTAAATGGCTGCACAATGTTGAGAAATACAATTTCAACACCGCCAACATTCATAAAAAACATATTTTCCTGATCTGCCATTCTTTTCAGCTGGTTTGCAGGCATTATAATTTCGCAAAAGTTTCCAAAAGAAAAAGTACAGCCTTCGGTGTATTCCCGATACATTCCATTCACTCAGAAAATCCGGAACCCATCTTTGAAGGATTGAAAGAGCCTTTTTATGCAGTAGACAGCAGAGATTACCAGGTTACAGCTCCACGCCATGATTTGCTTAAAGAACACAACGGCCATATCCTGGCCATCGAAAAAGCCAGGCCACACGTTCCCCTGGAAAGAGCTGTGATGGCCATCCGTTTCAATGAATTTATGGTAGGAACACAATTTCACCCGGAAGCAGATGCCATCGGTATGTCGTTATACCTGCAGACGGAAGAAAAGAAAAAAACAGTGATTGAGAATCACAGTCTTGAAAAATGGGAATCCATGATCACACACCTCAACGATCCCGATAAGATCATGCACACCTATTCTGTTATCCTTCCCAACTTTCTAACCCTGGCGGTGAATGCAACATTTTTAGCAGAAGCCTGAGGAATCATTTCAGTATAAGATCATAAGCATTAATTTAGCATAGTTGCAAAATCAAAGGCTATGATTAAAAATGTACGTTCCGAGTTCAACCAGCAATTTTCAGAAGAAAAATATCAATCTTTTTTAAAAGAACTTGAGCATGCACATCCCGGTATGCTTGATTTCAGAGTTGCCGAAACACCCATTTATATTCCGGAAGATTTTACACAAAAAATGCTGAATGCCTGTGATGAGATCATGGAACTGATCGGTGCAGATAATTTTAAAGAGATCACCAACAGGAGTATTCCGGAGGAATATAACATTCCCGGTGAGGAAAGTAAATTTCCTGAATGTCTTGTTTTTGATTTTGGTATTTGTAAAAATAAAGTGGGAAACCTTGAACCACAGCTGATTGAAATGCAGGGCTTCCCCAGTTTATTTGCTTACCAGATCTTTCATAATGAAGCCACTGAAAAATATGCTCAATCAACTGAAGGTTTTGATGCTTATATGAATGGTTATAACAAAGAATCATTTACACAATTGCTGAAAGAGATCATTATAGGTGACGCCGCAAAGGAAAACGTAATATTACTGGAGATATACCCGGAGCATCAAAAAACAAGAATTGATTTTGCATTTACAAAAGATCTTTTAGGAATAGAAACAGTTTGTCTTACAAAGCTCTCAGCAGAAGGGAATAAATTGTATTATGAAAAAGATGGCAGGAAGATCAGAATAAACAGGATATACAACAGGGTGATCTTTGATGATCTTGCTCAACAGAAAGACCTGCCTACAATCGTGGACCTGAAATCAGGCTATGATGTTGAATGGATACCACATCCGAACTGGTTTTACCGGATCAGCAAATACACATTGCCTTTTATCGACAATCCATATGTTCCGGAAACTTTTTTTCTTAATGAAGTAAAAGAAGCATTACCGCTGGAACAATATGTATTGAAACCTTTATTCTCCTTTGCAGGAATGGGCGTTGTGATTGATGTTCAGCAATCGGATATTGACAATATTGCAGATCCGCACAACTGGATCCTGCAGAGGAAAGTAGATTATGCAGATGTTGTGGAAACTCCTGACGGACCTGCAAAAGCGGAGATCCGTTTATTTTATTTCTGGAAAAAAGAATGGCATAATCCGAAAGCCGTTTTGAACCTTGCCCGTTTAAGCAAAGGAAAAATGATCGGTACAAGATATAATAAAGATAAAACCTGGGTGGGCGGTTCCATCGCACTCTTTGAAAAATAATATATGAGACCAGTTAACGCATTTCAATATCACCTGGATCAGTTACAGGAACTTTTGGTGAAAGCCAGCGCAGATAAAGATCCCGGCATGTGGCTGTTGAAAAACAATGGACGCACACCCGTTTTCATGGTAGAGGCTTTATGCAAAATATATAAAGACCTGGATGAAAAAACATTTACAAAACTAAAAGCCCGTTTTAAAACACTGGAAGATGCTATTGGCCGCTTGGATTATTATACCGGGTTTGAAGAACAGTATAAGGAAGATGCAGCTATGTCGGCTTTTATAAAAAAGAGAATTTCAGAAACTTCAAAACAGCTGAATACAATATTAACCGGCGAACGTTGGATTATCAAAGATTATAAACGCATAAGAAAAGCATTTGAAAAACTGGAAAAGATCAAATGGCCGGAGGAAAAAGAAAATATTTTACTGATCGACCGGTTCTATAAAAAAAGCATCGGTGAAATTGAAGAATTTTATCATTCTACCGGTGAAAAATTCAACGACATAGAGCAACAGATTCATGAACTGAGAAGAAAACTGCGATGGCTTAGCATCTATCCGCATGCAGTACGCGGAACTATTCAACTGCATGGAAATATTGATTACCCCGAATTGCAATCCTATGTTACGGAAGACGTGATCCATTCTCCGTTCAATACATTTCCCCCGGAAGCAAACTGCATTTTTGTATTCTTACTCAACAAGACACCTTTCCTGGCACTGAGCTGGATGATATCCTCTCTTGGAAAATTAAAGGATAACGGACTCAGATATATCCTGGAACAGGAATCAGGAAAAACAAATAACCCTGATGCAACGCAATTGAAAATGATCTTAGAAAATGCGTCTGCCGTTACAAAGGATTTTTTTGATAAAAAAGTTTTGCAGCAACTGGTGTATAATATGTAATTAATTTTTGCAGATTGTATAAGTGTAGATGGTTTATAAATCCGAATGCGTCAGCAACAGAACGAACTTAGGCTGGTATAGCCGCTGATGTTTGCGTAACTCATTCACAGCATTTCTTCTTAAAAAAACGCCGGAACATTCTTATTAAATATTGCAGAATTTTCATGATGTAAAGGTACCAATATCTGACAACCTCACAGGTTAGTTAACAAACCACCATTGTATTCCGAAACGGATAATCAGCCCCTGCGTTGGATAATTAGGCGCTGCGAAATTATTTCTTGTAAAACCAAAGCCATCAGCAAAGCTAACCGTATTCAGGTTTTCTGTTCTGATGTAACCCGTAAAACTTTTTATGCGGAAATGAAAGAAAGCATTGATATCCGGACGATTGCGGATGGTTATGGTATCCTGCGGAAAAAACTGTCCGGTCAGCGGTGAATAGCGATTTGCTTTAAACGGACTGTAGTAACGGATTTCAAGACCGGTACTGAGTAAAAGATTTTTAAAATACACCCCTTCAAATGCAAAACGGTTCCTCGTAAATAACAACGGCACACGTATTGGCGCTGCTCCGTCAGTTTGCTGAACGGCTGCATCTATGTACCAGTTCAGCCTTTTGGTAAGTTTAACTTTAGTGGCACCCGTAACCTGCAATAAATTGATAAGGGAAGAATACTGAGCGGTATGATAATAATCTGTAAAATAACTGTAATTGGTAAGAATGATATTTTTAAATCCGAGAGAAAGCCAGGAATTATTGGAGGTTGCACCAAATGAAATAATATTCTCTTTTTTAAAGGAATTATTGTTACCAAGATTGAATGAAGACCGGTTATCAAATATAAAAGAAGGTGTACGGTTCACATTGTCGAAAAATACCGTAATATTTCCAAAACGTTTATTGAGATAACGACTCAGCTTTGCATGCGCCAGGTAATCTCCCCCATTCAATCCATTTACATAAAACTCACCTTTCAGTTCCATATCCCATTTTTTGTTCTTTGAGCGGTTTCTGTATTCGCCATGAACAAGCAGGTTGTAAAACTGATCTGTAGAATTGGTAAAGCTGGCATTGATGTTCTGGAAGGTTACACCTGCAGCTATGAATTGAGCAATATTTCTGGCATCCGGAAAAGAAATCAAAGACAGATCATTGGAAATGGTCTTCCATTTTTCAAATACATTCACCGTATCTGCAGCGCCGGCAAACTGTATATCATACCAATTCTTATAAATAGCAGAATCAGCAAACACATCTTTGAAACGGTAACTGCGTGTGCCTGCCTGGAAAGTATGCTGAAAACGCAACCTCGGGTAAAACAAAAATTCCGTTGTACTGTCATTTACAGCAATACTGTCCCGTTGACCGATGTCATAATAATGACGAACAAACAGATTGAAATCTTTATAAGTATTACCGGTATTAACAGTAGTTACAAAAGGGTTTGTCTGGAACTGTGAGGCATTACCAAGATTCACAGGTACACTGAAACGATCTTTTCGGTTCGGGTCCTGCAAAAAACTATCCGCCACAATACCACCATTTTCAGAAGCACGGATCGTATTGCCGAGCATCACAAAAGTGAAATTGTATCTTTTTCTTTTGGTAAGAAAGTTACCGAAGAACCGGTAGTTGTTGTGATTGGTATTTTGTGTTATGAAAAGCCCCGGGGCCGTTATGAGGCGGTAATCGAATCCGAAATTAATATTAGCATTCGGGTTTTGCGTATGATTGGCTTTGATCATTTGCTCTTTACCACTCGCCAGCTGGTAACTCAGCGATGAAAAAGGCCGTGTGGTTCGATAGATCTTCGTTCCTTCAATAGTAAAACGATACAGATCATAAGCATGAAAACCGGGATCCCACCCTGCGGTAAGATTCGGCTGAAAAATAAGAGGATATGCCGCAGCGCCATTATTTCCCAGGTAAATATAACTGGAAGGCACCGGGAAATATTTGTCAAAATCATTCACACCCGAATCTATGTATAACTTCCTGGTAGAGTCCAGGAAATGATAACTGATGGTGATCGAATCCTT
>JANNZE010000403.1:0-2021 GCA_031410455.1 Chitinophagaceae bacterium
GCATTTTTCTGAAGATGATGCACTACTGGTCAAACAAATTGAACGTACAACAAACCATGATGTAAAAGCTGTTGAGTATTTCCTGAAAAGTATCCTGGAAAATGCAGGTGCCCATGATATTATGGAATGGGTTCATTTCGCACTCACTTCGCAGGACATCAATAATACTTCTATGCCGCTGCTCTGGAAACAGGCGATGGAAATGGAATATTTACCGGCTCTCCTTAACCTCCAGCACGAACTGATGGCAATGGCGCTGCAATGGAAATATATTCCTATGCTTGCCAGAACGCACGGCCAGCCTGCTTCTCCCACACGTCTTGGAAAAGAACTGATGGTGTTTGTGGAAAGAATGGAAAACCAGATCCAGTTGTTTAGTTACATACCTTACATGGCAAAATTTGGCGGTGCCACCGGAAATTTCAATGCGCATCATGTAGCCTTCCCAAAATTCAACTGGCTGAAATTTGCTGATGATTTTACAGGAGAAAAATTAGGGCTGGAGCGACAGCAATACACCACACAGATAGAACATTACGATACGCTTGCTGCACATTTTGATGCGATAAAAAGATTGAATACTATTCTGATGGATCTGTGTAAAGACCTCTGGACATACATCAGTATGGATTATTTCAAACAAAAAATAAAGAAAGGTGAAACCGGCAGCAGTGCCATGCCACATAAAGTAAACCCTATAGATTTTGAGAATGCAGAAGGAAATTTAGGAATGGCCAATGCCATACTGGAACATCTTTCTGCCAAGCTTCCCATATCAAGGTTACAAAGAGATCTTACAGACAGTACCGTTTTAAGAAACACCGGCGTTCCAATTGCTTATACCATCATCGCCCTGCATTCCATCAGGAAAGGATTTTCAAAATTATTATTGAATGAGAAAAAAATACAGGCCGACCTTGATCAGAACTGGGCAGTTGTGGCAGAAGCTATTCAGACCATCTTGAGAAGGGAAAAATATCCTCAGCCTTATGAAGCGCTGAAAGACTTAACAAGAGGTAATGTGATCGATAAAAAAGCCATTCATGATTTTATTGGAAAGCTGAAAATTTCTGCTCAACTGAAAAAAGAATTAAAAGCCATTACACCATCGAATTATACCGGGATGAAATTTTAAAATACGTTGTATATAATTAAAAAGCTGCCCGTGAAGAGCAGCTTTTTTTATGCGGATATTTTTATTTTATTCTGCAGGAGTTTCATCAGCTTCCGCATCATCCTTTGCTTCTGCATCATTTGACTCTTGCCCAGTTTCTGTATTTCCTGCAATTTCCATTCCCTCCGTAGTTTCAATTTCATCAGCAACCTGTTCTATCACTTCTTCCATTTCATCTAGCTGGGTAATGGCTGCTATCTCATCGCCTTCGTCTACGCGAATCAGTTTCACACCTTGTGTAGCTCTTCCCTGTTCACTGATCTGCGCAACGGCCATACGAATGGTGATTCCTGAAACGCAGGTGATCATGAGATCTTCTCTCTCTGTTACATCCAGTAAACCAACCAGTCCTCCGGTTTTATCTGTAACATTGATCGTTTTCACACCTTTACCGCCACGGTTGGTAACGCGGTAGTTTGGTTCACCGGTCTGAGGATCATCAAGGAAAGTACGTTTACCATAACCTTTCTCACTCACCACCAATACAGTTTTACTCTTATCAGATGTTTTCACGCAGATCATTCCTACCACTGCATCTTTTTCATTGTCTACTTCAATGCCGTTTACGCCAATACCGCCACGTCCTGTTGAACGCACTTTTGATTCATGGAAACGGATCGCACGGCCGCTTTTAATAGCCATCATGATCTCACAATTACCATCGGTCAATCGTGCCTGGATGAGTTGATCACCGTCCAGGATATTGATCGCATTGATACCATTTTGCCTTGGGCGACTAAAATCTCTCAGGTCTGTTTTCTTGATGATACCTTTTGCTGTACATAAAATGATAAAATGATTATCTACAAATTCCGGATCATCAAAATTTCTCACATCTATGATCGCA
>JANNZE010000404.1:0-5445 GCA_031410455.1 Chitinophagaceae bacterium
TTGCAATCCAATTAAAAATGATGAGCAGACTGAATCTAATCAAAGAATTACAATGGAGAGGAATGATCCAGGATATTATGCCCGGAACAGAAGAACAATTACAAAAAGAGATCACCACGGCGTACATAGGTTTTGATCCTACAGCCGATAGTCTTCACATTGGAAGTCTTGTACCGATCTTACTGCTGGTGCATCTGCAAAAAGCTGGGCATAAACCTATTGCATTGGTAGGCGGTGCAACCGGAATGGTGGGCGACCCGAGCGGTAAGAGCGAAGAAAGGAATATGCTGAGTGAAGTGTTGTTGCACAAGAATGTGGAAGGCATACAAAAGCAACTGGAGAAATTTCTGGATTTCAGCAGCGGAGCGAACGCTGCAGAGATAGCCAACAATTATGACTGGTTCAAAAACATCAGTTTTTTGAATTTTATTCGTGATGTAGGAAAACACATCACTGTAAATTATATGATGAGTAAAGACAGTGTGAAGAAAAGGCTCGAAGGCGACAATGGTATGTCGTTTACTGAATTCACCTACCAGTTGGTTCAGGGTTATGATTTCTACTGGCTTAACCAGCATAAGAACTGCAAATTGCAGATGGGCGGAAGCGATCAGTGGGGAAATATTGTTACCGGTACAGAGATCATCAGAAGAAAATCAGGGAATGATGCATTTGCATTTACCTGCCCGTTGATCACCAAGGCAGATGGTTCCAAATTCGGAAAAACAGAATCGGGCAATGTATGGCTGGATGCGAATAAAACTACGCCATACCAGTTTTACCAGTTCTGGCTGAATGCAACGGATGTGGATGCAGAAAAGTGGATCAAAATATTTACTTTCCTTGATCAGCTAACCATTGAACAATTGATTGAAACACATAAAACAGATCCGGCAGCAAGAAATTTACAAAGAAAATTAGCAGAAGAACTTACGGCTTTTGTACATGGAAATGAAGAACTGGAAAAAGCGGTTGCCACTACTCAAAAATTATTCAGTAATGTTTCGGCAGCGGAATTATCTGAAGAAGATCTTAATAATATTGAAGGAATTGTAAAGACCAGTTTTCCCGGATCACAACTGGAAGCCGGTGCAGATCTGCTGAATTTTCTGGCTGATACCGGAATTTTTTCAAGTAAAGGAGAGGCGAGAAAAATGATTCAGAATGGCGGCTTATCGGTTAACGCAAATAAGATCACAGAAATAAGACAATTGATGACGGCTGACCTGATGCATGGAAAATTCATCCTGGTTCAGAAAGGAAAGAAAAATTATTATCTGGTTACCGTTTCATAAGATCATTCAACATCTACCTGTTTAGCAACCACTGAACCCTGGCTTACTTCAGGAAGAAAGGTACGTTCCTGAACCAGGTAGCCATTTACTTTTTCACAGAAATGCACTTTCATATTTTCTATGCTGATCGGGTTACCGTCCGGGATGTCTGCAATATTACTGTGGCGGATCTCATGGCCGTCTATGATGATCACCAGCCCGCTGCCAATGGCTTCCATCTTATTGCCGTCTGTAATAAGCATGCCGGTATCTTCTCCCAAACCGATGCCAATGCAGGCAGGATTGGTGGCGATGGCCTGTGCAAGCCTTCCAAAACGACCCCGTTTTTCAAAGTGGGAATCGAAAATAACATCCCGCATAAAACTCAGGCCCGTAGTGATCTTTACCTCACCTTTAAGATGGGCACGTGTTGCATTGCCTTCATAGATCATCGTATTGCTCATGGCCATTGCCCCGGCTGAAGTACCGGCCACAAGAAAATTCTCTTCTTCATAATAGCGGTGTAATAAAGTCTGTAAAAACTGGGTTCCGCCGAATGTACTGGTAAGCCTCATCTGGTTACCGCCGCTGAACATCACGGCATCACATTTTTTTATTCTTTCCAGGTATTCTTCGTTCACACTGTCTGTGCGGTTACGAATATGCATCACGCCAATATCTGTACAACCGATCTTACCAAATGCATCCAGGTAATTCTCTCCTACTTCCTGCGGGATCATGCTGGCCGTGGTAACCACCTCTATACGGGTAGATGTGCCACCGGTTTCCTCAACGATTCTTCTGAGGATACCCAACTCAAAAAAATTGAGGTTGTTTCTTTGTATCACCCCTGTTTCCAGGTTCGTGCCTTTATCTTCCGCTCCGCCGATGGCCAGCAATTTACCTTTTGCAACTTGCATTAAAACTTTTTTATAGTTAACGCAAAATTAATGCAATTCGTATCAGCGGCGCTGTGGTTACTTATCAAGAGATGTTAATTAAATAAGATAAGACCTAACAGGTATTAAACCTGTTAGGTCTGAATACCTTATTACACCCGATTGCAGCGGAAAGCCTGCGGAGCAGCTTGCAGCGGAAAGCGGGACAATTACCTGTTCTGCAAAAAAAAGCACTTGTTCAGATAAAATTATTTATCACAAATGAAAAAATTACATTCAGAATAAACCGTAATTCATTAATTTCCTTGCAGATTCACATTTAAAATATATCAATGAAACTAATTGAGATCAAAGTATTGAGAGGTCCGAATTACTGGAGTATAAGAAGAAATAAACTGATACAGGTGAAATTAGACCTGGAGGAAATGGAAGAAACACCCACCAATAAAATCCCGGGGTTCAGGGAAAGACTGCAATTATTGATTCCTTCTTTATACGATCACCGCTGCAGCGAAGGAGTGCCGGGTGGTTTTTTCTCAAGAGTGGAGGAAGGAACATGGATGGGACATGTGATGGAACATATTGCGCTGGAGATACAGACACTTGCTGGTATGGATACCGGTTTTGGCCGAACCCGCGGAACAGGAAACCATGGTGAATATTTTGTAGTATTCGATTATATAGAGGAAGATGCGGGTATATATGCTGCCAAAGCCAGTTACAGGATTTTGGAAGCACTTATAAAAAATGAGACATACGATCTGCAACATGATATCCAGGAATTAAGAGAGATCCGTGAATCAACAAGATTAGGTCCATCAACCGGTTGTATTGTTGATGAAGCCGCGAAACGAGGCATTCCCTTTATACGGCTGAACAAACAAAGCCTGGTTCAGTTAGGGTACGGTGTGAACCAGCAACGCGTACGTGCTACTATTGCCGGAACAACGAGTTGCATTGCCGTTGATATAGCCGGTGATAAGGAAGACACAAAAAATTTACTGGAAGCTGCAGAAATTCCGGTTCCAGGAGGCAGAATCATCCGCAATGAACAAGACCTCAAAGAAGCCATCGAAAAGATAGGTTACCCGATCGTTTTGAAACCGATCAATGGTAATCATGGTAAAGGTGCCACCACCAACATAATTACGTTTGATCATGCATTGAAAGCACTTGAAGCAGCACAGTATTACAGCCGCCAGGTGATCTGCGAAAAATTCATCTCCGGTTTTGATTTCAGGATCCTGGTGATCAATAATAAATTTATATGTGCTGCTTTAAGAACACCAGCCTCTGTTATCGGAGACGGAAAGAATACCATCCAGTGGCTTATTGATGAAACCAATAAAGATGCACGCCGGGGTTTTGGTCATGAAAAAGTACTCACCAGCATCAAGATCGATGACTATACCATGAAGATGCTGGAAGAAAAAAAATATACACTGGATTCCATTCCTGCCAATGGCGAACAGGTATTATTAAAACCTACAGCCAATCTTTCCACCGGAGGAACTTCTACAGATGTTACAGATGAAGTACATCCGAATAATATTTTCATGGCAGAAAGGATCAGTAAAATTATAGGACTTGACATTTGCGGAATTGACGTGATGGCGCCGAATCTGAAAGTGCCGATCACTGAAAATGGCGGTGCAGTATTGGAAGTGAATGCAGCACCAGGATTCAGAATGCACATCGATCCGTCGGAAGGCATTCCGCGTAACGTTGCGGAACCAGTAATAGATATGCTGTTTCCAAAAGGAAGTAACGGACGTATTCCCATCATTGCCATAACAGGAACCAACGGAAAAACAACTACAACAAGACTAACAGCGCATATTGCCAAAGCAGCAGGATATAAAGTGGGATATACCACCAGTGATGGCGTATATATCCAGAACCAGTTGATGATGAAAGGAGATTGCACCGGTCCTGTTTCTTCTCAATTTGTACTGAAAGATCCAACAGTTGATTTTGCAGTACTGGAATGTGCACGGGGAGGAATTCTGAAGAACGGGCTTGCATTTCAGCAATGTGATATTGCCATTGTAACAAATGTTTCTTCTGATCATATGGGACTGGGTGGTATTGAGAACCTGGCGCAAATGGCCAAAGTAAAGGCGGTGGTTCCGGAAACGGTTGTGAAACATGGATATGCTATTCTGAATGCAGATGATGACCTGGTGTATGAAATGCGTAAAGAACTTCAGTGCAATGTGGCGTTGTTCAGTATGGATGAAAATAATCCCAGGATAGTGAAGCATTGCTCAACGGGTGGGCTTGCCGCAGTTTTTGAAAATGGATTTGTTACCATTATGAAAGGCACCTGGAAGATCAGGGTCCACAAAGTGACGGAAATTCCGATCACTTACGGCGGAAAAGCGACACATAATATTATGAACACATTACCGGCGATACTGGCAACGTACCTGTACAGAAATATTAAAGTGGAAGATATCAAACTGGCGCTGGAAACCTTTATTCCTTCTCCATCACAAACACCGGGCAGGCTTAATTTATTCCAGTTTAAACATTTCCAGTTCCTGGTTGATTTCGCACACAATCCGGCCGGCCTGCAGTTGCTCTGTGAGTTTGTTACAAAACTGGATGGAACGCCAAAAGTGGGTATCATCAGCGGTACCGGCGACAGAAGAGATGAGGACATTAAAGAGCTGGGTAGAATATCTGCCACCTGCTTTGATGAGATCATCATCCGTCAGGATAAACACCTCAGAGGCAGAACGGCAGAAAACATTGTAAATTTATTGGTGGATGGCATTAATGAAGCCAAACAAAAAGACATTCCGATCACGATTATTTATAATGAAAAAGAAGCGATCATGCATGCCTACAACACCGCCAAACCAGGGTCGTTGATCACGATCATGTGCGATGTGGTAGCAGAGGCACTGGATCTGATAAAAGGTTTGAAAGAAAAAGAAGACAGAGGATAAAAATTGGAAAATGTGAAATGAAGAATTGAAAATTCAGAATGAATAATGATGGCACCTTTTTTTATTGAAATAGAAATTTAAATTTTTGAATATGCGTTCATTATTGTTTTTGATTTTCTTAATGGTTAGTCTTGCTTTAACTGCGCAAACCTATAACGTTGGTCAGCGTAGTATTGCATTTATTGATGAACAAAGAAGCAACCGTACTATCAGTACAGATGTGTATTATCCTTCCGATGTAAATGGAACAAACGTTGCAGTTGCCAATGGAGTTGTAAAATTTCCGGTTGTAGTATTCGGACATGGATTTGTGATTGG
>JANNZE010000405.1:0-1605 GCA_031410455.1 Chitinophagaceae bacterium
CAAGCCAGATAGCGGCTCAACTGGCGGTTGAAAAATTAGGATTGTAAAAGAATCAAAAACGTATTTTGAAATGACATTCGGCATATTAGGCAGTGGAAGCTGGGGAACAGCGATCGCAAAAATTCTTACAGATAACGGGCAGGAGATCAACTGGTGGAACCGGTCTGAAACAGCCATCTATCAGTTCAAAAAAAGACATCACAATCCACAGTATTTACAGTCGGCTCGTTTTGATATTTCAAAATTGCATCTTACCACCAATGCATCTGATGTTATTGAACATTCTGATGTGATCATCATCGCTATTCCGTCTGCATTCGCAGAGGCAGTGCTGGACAAAATGGATAGAAATATTTTCAAAAATAAAAAAATTGTTTCCGCTATAAAAGGAATTTTGCCCGAGCAGAATATTTTACTGAACGATTACCTGAAACTGAATTTTGATGTAGCACTGTCTGATTATTTCGCCGTGCTGGGTCCGTGTCATGCAGAAGAAGTAGCGGCAGAAAAATTGTCCTATCTCACTTTTACTGGTATTGACGAAACCGTTACCCGGCAGATTGCAGATTATTTTAAAACGCCTTATCTCAATACGGTCATCAATAAAGATATTTATGGTGTGCAGTATGCCGCCGTATTAAAAAACATATATGCTGTTGGTTCCGGTATTGCGCATGGCCTTGATTACGGCGATAATTTTTTAAGTGTGCTGATTGCCAACAGCGCTGATGAAATGGCTGGCTTCTTGAGAAAAGCCGGAATTATCAATGCGGAAGTAGGTTACCTGGATGTAAGACAGGAGCCTTCTGAAAAACCACACACCAATTATGCTGCATCTGTTTACCTGGGCGATCTGCTGGTAACCTGTTATTCTTTATTCAGCCGTAACAGAACTTTTGGAAACATGATCGGCAAAGGCTATTCAGTAAATGCCGCTCAACTGGAAATGAGTATGGTGGCTGAAGGATATAACGCAGCCCGTTGCATGTTCAACATCAATAAAGCCATCAGGGCAGAAATGCCTATTGCAACCGTTATTCATGATATTTTATGGAATAACCTGCAGGCTGCGAGAGGGTTTGAGGACATTGAAAAAACGCTGATCTGATCTTAGAAAAACAGGTCTGCGGCAATGCCATCTGCCAGCAGTTTTCCTTCATGGGTAAGTCTTAGTGAATGCTGGTTGAAAACTAATTTTTCAGTACGGATATATTTTTCCGCATTTTTAAAAATGTGATCTGCTTTTTCTTTCCCGAAATTTTGTTGCACCTGTAAAAGATCGATGCCTTTGCTCGTTCGTAAAGAGATCATGATTTGTTCATTTAATTGCTGATCATTACTCAGTATCTCTTCTTCAGCAATTGCGTTGTGATTTTTTATGAATTGTATGTACAGCGCATTGTTGGCAATATTCCATCGCCTGGTCTTCCTTCCATCGAAACTATGTGCAGAAGGGCCGAATCCATAATATGGTTTTCCTTCCCAGTAACTGCTGTTGTGTTTACTTTTAAAACCTTCACGGGCAAAATTGCTGATCTCGTACTGTTCATATCCAAAATCGGGTAAATGATTCATCAGCCATAAAAATTGTTGCGATTGACGTTC
>JANNZE010000406.1:0-4202 GCA_031410455.1 Chitinophagaceae bacterium
TAAATGATGCATCCACACCCGGAAAAACATGGATGTATTGCAACATGGTTATTGTTTTGGAACAACCATTACTGGTTACAACACGAAGAGATACATTATAATTTCCTGAAGCAGTATAAACATGATTAGGATTTCGCAACGTACTGAATTGCCCGTCGCCGAAATCCCATTGCCATTGTACAACGTTTCCTACGATACAGGTGCTTTGATCAGCAAACTGTACGTTCAGTGGAAAGCATCCGCTTTGAACATTGGATGATAACTGAGCAACCGGATTGTCGTAAACCTGGATGTATTGCTGACGCACCATAGAATCCCTGCCGCTGGCATTCTGGATAACCAGTTTAACGGTGTATTGACCGGGATTAAAATAAGTTGCAGATGGATTGCGTAAAAAGGAAATAGTACCATTGCCAAGGTCCCAGCGCCAGTTGGTAGGGTTTCCGGTTGACAAATCTGTAAAACGCACAACAACCGGTGAACAACCGGCTACAGGAGTAGCAGAAAAGTCAGCACGAAGTTGCCCTGTGGAGGCCAGGCTGAATAATACGATTACCACAGTAAGGCAAACGGATTGTACCAGTTTGGTTGTGGTCATAGAATTGGTGTTTGTTTTTATGAATAATGGATGGTAAACCCTGGATGGAGATTTACTTATTCAATAACACCCAATCAATCTTTTTATTGTCTTTCCATGTGTAATATTTTCGGATCTGTGGTACCCCAGGGCGCTAATTCCATAACCGGAATAGCTTTTCGGGTAAATTTCCAGGACCGAACAATGAAAGAGAATTCCGGCGGAGCTGCAGGAATGGAAAAGTTAATGGTGAGTTTGCTGTAATCTTCATTACAACTCCAGCTTCCATTTAATACCATCCCATTTTTGGTGGCGGTCATCGGCCCGTCCAATAAAGTATTTTGTAATAAACGGAAACGGTAGCCTTCGTAATTTGAAGTAAGAATAACGCCTGTGTCAGTAGCTAATTTTACTATATAATCTTTATTCAATATGTTCTGTTCGAAATATTGTTGCAGGATATTTTCTGTGATGGGTTCAACCGTCTTTTTACAGGATGATATCAATAATATCAATGCTGCAACGATCGCTAATAAATATCTTCTGCTGAATAACATATCACTAAAATTAGAAAATTTAAGATACATAAATTTCAGAGAATTTGTCTTTCGCATATTTTATAAAATATTCTGCGTTTAATGGTTCACCTGTGGCGTGTTTACACAAAGCATCAGAATGGTAATAACGGCCATAAGGATAGATTTGTTGTTGAAGCCACGAAAAAATTAATCCCGTTCCGCCGGAATTGAATTCATCGCTGATCTGCTTTTCTTTTTGCATGGTGAGCATCAGCTGAGAAGCATATAAACTTCCTATACTGTAAGTGGCAAAATATCCGAAACTTCCATGGCTCCAGTGTACATCCTGCAAGCAACCCCGCTTATCATCCGGAACGGTTACACCCAGGTAATTTTTATATTGTTCATTCCAGTATGCCGGGATATCTGCTGCCATTAAACTGCCTTCAATCAGTTTTTTCTCCAGTTCATACCGTATCATCACATGAAAATGATAGGTAAGTTCGTCAGCTTCTGTTCTGATCAGTGAGGGTTGAACTTTGTTGATGGATTTGTAAAAATCCATTGTATCTATTTTATCCAGCTGTGGAAAAGCTCTTTGCAGATTTGGATATTCTTTTTTCCAGAAAGGCAGGCTGCGGCCGATGTTATTCTCCCATAAACGGCTCTGGCTTTCATGTATACTCAGGCTGCAGAATTCGCCGAGCGGTAATCCATATTGCTCTGCAGGTAAACCCTGTTCATATAAACCATGTCCGCATTCATGAATGCAACTCCACGTCATATTGGAAAAATCATTTTCATCTATACGGGTGGTGAGCCGTACATCCTTACTGTTAAAACTGGTTGTAAAAGGATGTTCGCTGATATCCTGCCTGCCTGCTTCCAGGTCAAAATGCAGTTTTTTCAAAAGTTCCATTCCATATTTCCATTGTGCATCTTTATTAAAATGCTGTTGCAGGAAATCATCATTCACTTGTTTTTTATGGCTGATATCATCAAGGATCTGCGTCAATGCCGGACGAAGATTTGCAAACAATGCATCAACTGTAGTAACTGTAAGTCCTTTGTCGTAATCATTCATCAGTGCATCATAAGGGTGACCGGTATACCCGATGATAGAGGCTTCTTCCCGTTTGATCGCTATGACTGCGGCGAGCGGTTTTTCGAAAACTTTAAAATCATTTGCTTTCCTTGCAGCAATCCATGCATGAAAACTGGTATTGATCGCTTCACTCATCTTCCGCACAAAAGAAGAAGTGAATTTGATATTCCTGTTATAATCTTCCGTTGATAATTCTATATTTCGTTTCTGTATATCGGACAGGTCATTTTTGCCCGACAATTCAAGCAGCAATGCACCTGTTTTTTCATCTGTAAACAGTTCATGTGCTGTTTCATTCAGGGTGGCTATCTGACGCCCGCGGAAATCATTTCCTTTTTTAGGCAGATAGGTTTCCTGGTCCCACTGCAAAACCGCGGAAGCGTATTTGATGTCTGCAATTTTCTGAAAAACTGAAATATATTTCTGATAGAGTGATTCCGTATTGTTTGCCATGAAAGATGTTCTTTACAGATAGAAAATTCAACTAATTTAGTTTGTAAATATAGCAGATGAAGATCAACGAAGTTATGAGGACACTAGAAACCCTGGCGCCCTTGTCGTTCCAGGAATCGTATGATAATGCCGGCCTGATCACCGGTAGTGGAAGCTGGGAATGTTCCGGGATATTGATAACACTGGACGCTACGGAGGATGTGATAAAGGAAGCCATTAGCAAAAATTGTAACCTGGTGGTAGCGCATCATCCTGTCATTTTTAAAGGGTTGAAGAAGATCAATGGCAAAAATTATGTAGAGAAAACGATCATCACCGCCATCAAAAATGATATAGCTATATATGCCATTCATACCAACCTGGATAATGTATTGCAGGGCGTAAATGACATGATCGCAGGTAAGATCGGTTTGAAAAATACAGAAGTCCTGCAGCCTAAAGACGCTTTACTGAAAAAACTGATCACATTCGCTCCAACAGAACATGCAGCTACAGTGCGGGATGCTCTTTTTGCTGCAGGAGCAGGCAGTATCGGAAAATACAGTGAATGCAGTTTCAATACGGAGGGAACAGGAACATTTAAGCCGGGTGAACTGGCCTATCCTTTTGTTGGTGAAAAAGGTAAAAGACAGGAAGAAAAGGAGAAAAGGATAGAGGTCATCTTTCCTGCGTTCCTGCAACAGCAATTGATCAGGGCCATGATCGCAGCTCATCCTTATGAAGAAGTGGCCTACGATATTTTATCGCTGGAAAATTTTCTTACTGATGTGGGAAGCGGCCTCATAGGAGAACTGGAAACGGAAACAGACGAAACCAGTCTTTTAAAATTGCTAAAAAACAATTTTGGTTTGAAAATGATCCGACATACCGCTTTTACCGGAAAAAAGGTGAAGAAAGTAGCCTTGTGTGGCGGAGCCGGAATTTTCCTGCTGAACGCTGCAAAATCAGCAGGAGCAGACGTTTACATAACGGCGGATGTAAAATATCATGAGTTTTTTGATGCGGAAGAGGACATTTTACTGGCTGATATCGGCCATTACGAAAGTGAACAGTTTACAACCGACCTGTTATTTGATCATTTGACCCAAATTTATCCTAACTTCGCCGTCCTAAAAACCGCGTTGAATACCAACCCTGTTCAATATTTCTTGTAAAGAACAGGAGTGAAAGTGCTTCAGCGGTAAAAAACAAAATAAATAATATGGCTTCTATCAAAGAATTTTCAGTTGAAGAAAAATTAGCTTCTATGGTTCGCCTGCAGAAAATTGACTGCAAGCTGGATGAAATTCAAATCCTTAAAGGTGAATTACCAATGGAAGTTAAAGACCTTGAAGATGAAATTGAAGGTTTACATGCCCGTCAGACAAGAGTAGAGGAAGAAATAAACGGCATCACAGAATTTATTGACCAGAAGAAAGAAGGTATCAAAGAGGCGCAGGCACTCATTAAAAAATACGAGAAGCAGAGCGAAAATGTAAAAAATAACCGTGAGTTTGAAGCGATCAATAAAGAAATTGAGATGCAGCAGCTCGAGGAGAAATTATGTGAA
>JANNZE010000407.1:0-2641 GCA_031410455.1 Chitinophagaceae bacterium
ACTCATTTTTACTGGAAGAACATCACCCAAAAAGCATTACAGGCGATCCTGGAAATACGTTAAAGCACTTTATAAAAGTGTGGTTTATTTTTTATGATGACAGGACTGTAGGAAAATACCGTAAATACATTTTTACAAAATCCCACGAATAATCTGAAATTGTATTTTTTTGTAAATATTGCCATCAGCAATAAAAAAGGAATTTCTGCAAGAAACACAAAAAGGTTTATTAAAAACCAAAAAACGCCGAATTCTTTCCGGATCCTTACAAAAGAAGAAAGCATGATTTGCAATCCTTTTTTATCAAAAATATTACTGTAACTCCTGTCGGTTGAATTGAACGTTGACATCGCTGATTCACCACAAAGATGAATGAGAGTATAATCTCCGTAAATACACAGCTTTCCCTGCTTGCGTAAACGGCTGCACCACTCCACCTCTTCTGAATACAGGAAAAAATCTTCATCCAGCAAACCCGCTTTTTCTACGGCATTTTTTTTCACCATTAAAAAAGCGCCGTTGATCCAGTCCACTTCTGCAACACCCTTCACTTCCTGTATCCCCGGTTTTTTTGCACCTGAAACATTGCCTGACCATTTTAAAATTTTTCCTAAAAATGGCAATTGTAAAATAAAATTCAATCCGCCTTTTTTTATAAAATAACCAGATGTTTGCGCTGATCCGTCAGCATATAATAATTGTAATCCACAAGCCACATAACCAGACGTTTGAAATGTTCTGTAACAATTGGTAATGGCGTGTGCGGAAGTTATGGTATCAGAATTGAGCAGCAGGAAGCAATCACCTTTTGCAGCTTTCAATCCTTTATTATTGGCTCGTGCAAAACCTGAATTGTATCCCATTTGTAGGAATTGTACAAATGGAAACTGAACCTGTAAAAGTTGTTCCAGACCGTCATTTGAATAATTATCCACTACTATCAACTCAAAATTGCTGATGTCTTCATAGTTTACTACAGACCGGATACAATCCAGTGTGAGTGAAGGAGTTTTATAATTTACAATAATGATGGAAAGCAAAGACTGAAATTTGAGAGGCGAAGATAAGATTATCTGTTTTTTAATATTTACAACCGTTTTTAACTATTTACCCGGTTTATCACAGATAGATGGGTTTAAATGCACATAAATTCCGCTATTTTTGCGCCTCTATAAATAAGCTCAGAGAAATGAAGACAGCACTTATTACAGGTATCACAGGTCAGGATGGAGCATACCTTGCAGAATTTCTTTTAAAAAAGGGATATAATGTACATGGTATCAAACGCAGAAGTTCCCTGATGAATACGGATCGTATCGATCACCTGTTTTTTGATAAATCTATTGCAGACAGATTTCACCTGCATTATGGTGACCTTACAGATTCCAGTAATATCATACGCATCATTCAGCAAACGCAGCCTGATGAGATCTATAATCTTGCAGCGCAAAGCCATGTTCAGGTGAGTTTTGAAACACCGGAATACACAGCCAATTCTGATGCAATGGGAGTGCTGAGAATTTTAGAAGCGATCCGCATTCTCGGCCTTGAAAAGAAAACACGTTTTTACCAGGCTTCCACTTCTGAAATGTATGGTAAAGTGCAGGAAATTCCACAAACAGAAACAACACCTTTCTATCCCCGTTCTCCTTATGGCGTGGCAAAATTATATGGATACTGGATCACGATCAACTATCGTGAATCTTATGACTTATATGCTGTTAATGGGATTTTGTTCAATCATGAAAGCCCGTTAAGAGGTGAGAGTTTTGTAACCAGGAAAATAACAATTGGTGCCTCCAGGATTGCTTTGGGTTTGGATGATATTATTCTGTTAGGAAACCTGGATGCCAAACGCGATTGGGGACATGCGAAAGATTATGTGGAAGGTATGTGGATGATGTTGCAGCAGGATGTTCCGGAAGATTTTGTGCTGGCCACCAACGTTACCACATCCGTTAGGGATTTTATTATAATGGCATTTGATCATGTTGGTATCAAACTTAAATTTACCGGTGAAGGGGAAAATGAAAAAGGCTTTGTGGAAAGCTGCTCACATCCATCCTACCAGTTACCAGCTGGTAAACAGGTGGTTGGTATTCATCCAAGGTATTTCCGTCCGGCAGAAGTGGATCTGTTAATCGGTGATGCTACCAAGGCAAATACCAAACTGGGATGGAAACCAAAATATGATCTTCAGATGATGGTTACTGAAATGATGGAAGAAGAGATCAGATTCCAATCGAATAAACAACCATAACATTCAAATGAACTAAACAAAAAAAGCTGCCATTTTCATGACAGCTTTTTTGTTGAGGTATCTATTTCTTAACGATATCTGATTACCAGCTTAGGGTGTTTAGATGCGTCTGTATTTCTAATGGAAGCAAATTGCCTGATTGTATAGAAATTTTCATCCTCCAATTTCATTATGAAACCATAATTTCCTTCTGTCAGCATTTTTCTTACCATTGCAGTTACATCTATATCAGTAAGATCTAAAAATAAATCACTGGTATGCGGTATCAATATAGCATCATCGGTTGTAGTGGATGGCATTGTTTGCCAACCGGAAGTGTAGGCATCCCATGGTGAAGTATTCCTGTATATATAGAATGCATTGTTGAAACCTGAATTGGCA
>JANNZE010000408.1:0-1699 GCA_031410455.1 Chitinophagaceae bacterium
AGTTTTATGTGCTCGGGATGTGATCAAAGAGCCATTTGCAGTAATTAATGCAGATGATTTTTATGGCGAAGATGCTTTTAAAAAAGCAGCTGATTTTTTAAATAATGGCTGTAATCAAAACACCGCTGCGATCATTGGCTACCAGTTAGATAAAACGCTGAGCGATCATGGAACTGTAAGCCGTGGAGTTTGTGAAGTAAATGCCGGCAATCACCTGGTCAGCATCAATGAACGAACAAATATTTATGCAGAAAATGGTAAAGTGATCTTTGAAGAAAGCGGAACAAAACATGAAGTGGATGCACAATCCAGTGTATCAATGAATTTTTGGTGTTTCCATCCTTCTATTTTCAATACCATGGAAATGTTGTTCAAAGATTTTGTGAGAGCGAACAAAGAAAATATCAAGGCAGAATTTTTTATTCCGATCATTGCTGATCATTTTATTAAAGAAGGAAAAGGAGAGATCGTTGTGATACCAACTTCTTCTCAATGGTTCGGTGTTACGTATAAGGAAGATGCACCGTCTGTTAAAGCCAGTCTGGATAAACTGATAGCAGACAAAGTTTACCCGGAATCACTCTGGAATTTAGAAAAGATCGCATAAAAAAAAGGGGAAGTCATATTCCCCTTTTTCAATAACTAGATTCCTTATTAGTTTCCTTTTATCATGAATACATAATCCTGCAAACGCTTGATCTGATTTTCACGAGGCAGATTTTTAATAGAACTGTTGCTGTTTGATAATTTGATCAGGGGATAGGTTTTGAGTTTATTTACTTCTTCGATCGCCTTATAGATGTTAGATGATTTGAGAGCGAAGACCACACCTTCTGCATTTGTTTCCATGCTGGTGATGATACCTAATAATTCTCCTTTTTTATTGATCACCGGTGAGCCACTGTTGCCCTCGTTGGCGGAAGTACTCATCTGGAAATAAATGGTATCCATCATATAACCGTTTCTCGCGCTGATATAGCCTTCGCCATAAACTACTTCCTGTTTTGGATAACCCAATGTGAATACCTGTTCACCCAGATCAGCATTGTTTCTGCGGATACTGTATGGCATAGGAGCCAGTTTTTTAAATTCGTTATCTGTTACTTTTAAAATAGCAAGATCACTTAACGGATCAACATATACAGCTTCTGCACTGTATTGATCTCCTTTAATATTTTCAATAATCAGTTGATTGTGTGCTTCTTTAACAACGTGGGCATTGGTAACTATGAAATTGTTGCTGGCATCGATCACAAAACCGGTAGCACGGAATTTAGCATCAAGGCGTGGTTTTTCGGGGGCAACAGGCGTATTGGAAGCAGCTGCCAGTTGGTTTACCTTACTTTCTATCTGGCGTGTTTTCGATTCCTGGATGTTCAGTTTATCCACCAGCGGTTTGATGTTGGTCTGATCATCGGATGATACAGCAGAAATGATACTTGCTATAAAAAGGGAAACAATACCTGCTATGGATGCAGCTACAGAGATCGTTTTTTTGTATCTGGCCCAGAATTGAACGATTTTTCCTCCGCTGTTTTTAGTGGTTCGGGTGATGAAGCCTTCATTCATAAGAGAAGCTTCCACATCATGTAAAGCATGGCGGAAATTTTTCTGGTGCGCATAACGCTCTAATTCCTGTAAGAAGAAGATCTGTTCCACAACCAGCTGATCCACATCAGGGTTGTTTTTTCTGATCTCT
>JANNZE010000409.1:0-2961 GCA_031410455.1 Chitinophagaceae bacterium
ACTGGAAGGTGCAAAGGTGAATGGTGTTTTGTCTGTTATCCGGGATTTTGGCGGTACAATGGCCGGCAACCGTGCTAAATTTATGGCAGGTGCAACCTATCTGCATATAAAAGAATATGATAAGGCCATTAAATATTTGAAAGATTTTGATGCTAACGGTGCTCACCAGGTGGAGAGTAAAGCGTATATCCTTTTAGGTCATGCTTATGCAGAGCAGAACAAAACTGAAGATGCTTTATCCAACTATAAGAAAGCAGTTGGTGTAAATGAAAAAGACGATGTAACAACGGGAGAAGCCTTATTGATAGCGGCTGCTTATGCAAATGCGATCGGGAAAAATGAGGATGCTATCAGCCTGTACAAAAAACTGAGAGATAATTATCCTACCAATGTATCTGTACGTTCCGGCGATGTAGATAAATACCTTGCACGCCTCGGTGTATTTAACTAGAATTTCATTATGGCATTAAGTTCATCTGAACAATATAATACTGCAGGCATCTTTCTACCGGAAGATGCCTGTATAGTTACTGTGCGTACCGAATGGAATGCAGAGATCGTACAAAAACTGCAGGCTGGTGTAGATGCAGTGTTGCAGGCCCATAATGTAAAACAGGTAATACTGGAAGTGCCGGGTGCTGTAGAGATCGGCTTTGCCATCAGCGAATACTGGCGGCAGTCTGTAAACAAAAAAGCACCTCACGCTTTTATAACACTGGGTTGTGTTTTAAGGGGCGATACACCTCATTTTGAATATGTATGCCAGGTGGTTTCAGATTCCATCACACAATTGAACCTTCAGCTCCCGGTTCCTGTAATCTTTGGCGTACTAACAGTCAATAACCAGTTGCAGGCAGATGAAAGAACGGGAGGTTTGCATGGTAATAAAGGTGCAGAGGCAGCAGTTACCGCATTGAAGATGATATCTTTATCAGCTTCTATTAAAAAACAATTTTAAATATACAGGAACATGAAGGTGCAACTTTTTGTCCCTTGTTTTATAGATCAGTTATATCCTCAGACGGCCTTTAATATGGTGAAAGTATTGGAAAAAGCCTGCTGTGAAGTATCTTATAACAGCAACCAGACCTGCTGCGGACAGCCCGCGTTCAATGCAGGCTTCCTGGCTGAAGCCAGGGCTGTGGCCGGAAAATTTCTGAAGGATTTTGATACCGACGATTTTATTGTGGCACCGAGTGCCAGTTGCACCGGCTTTGTACGAAATTATTATCCGAAGCTATTTGACAATGGTGCGGCACATAACCAGGTGAAATCGCTGAAAAATAAAATGTTCGAGTTCTCCGAATTTCTCACTGAAGTACTTCATATAGAAAATTTCGGAGCAGTCCTGAACGGGAAGGCTACTTATCACGACAGTTGTGCAGCGCTCCGCGAATGTAAAATATCAGAAGGGCCGAGGAGTTTATTGAATAAAGTGAAAGGACTGGAATTGGTGGAAATGAATGACAATACCGTTTGTTGCGGTTTTGGCGGAACCTTCTCTGTAAAATTTGAGGATATTTCTGCTGCTATGGCTGAACAAAAGATCAGCCATGCACTGGATACCGGCGCAAAATACATCATCTCAACAGATCAGAGTTGCCTGATGCAACTCGACGGATTTATTAAAAAAAGAAATCTTCCGCTTGTAACCATGCATATTGCAGATGTACTGGCTTCCGGTTGGGAATAAAAAAGGGCACAACTCTCGTCGTGCCCTGATGTATCAAACAAAAAACGAATCATTTATACAATAAATGCATCCACAATTGCCAGTACCTGTGTATCTGTAAGTGGTTCATCAAATGCTTCAGATGCTGCTTCTGCGCTGATGGTTTGTCCACCAATATTTATGATGTTAACACCAGCCTGTGTGGTTAATTCTTCACCATTATAACTTGGTTGAACAGCGGTATTATAAGGCGCAGCAATGCCACTTTGGTTAAGAGTGATCCATGATTTCAGATTCACACCTGCAGGTACGGCAACACCCAACGTTCTTCTCATGGCACGGATATGTGCAGCATGTCTCGCTTCCACAGAGTGAATCTGTAAAGCGGCGGTTAGAACATCATTATTGGATATCAGGTTACCTGCCTGTCCTTTGTAAGCACGTACACCAGTATCTTCAAAAGTTTGTGCCACGGCAAGGAACAAAGCGTAATTACTGAAAACGCCTAGGAAAGGTCCTGTTCCTGAACCATTACCAGCGGTAAAATCAAAAGTAGGTTGTGCAATTGGAGTTGATCCTAAAGCGATAATGGTACTTTTTAATAAGTTTACGTGCGCCTGCTCATGATCACGAATGGTGGTTATAGCACCCATTGGTGCACCTGCCGGAATCAATCCCGGGCTTGCAACGGCGTTTCTGTAAAATTCATATTCCAGGTATTCCAGCGTAAGTGCAAATTGCAATACATCTACTACAGTACTGGTATTACGTGGACTACTATAAGCTTTATTAAATAAGCTTCCTAAAGCAAGTGGCAGAGCCGCAAGTGCAATTTTTGCACCTGTTCCTGCAAAGCCTTTCATTACATTCCTTCTGGTATCTAATTTTTCATATACCTCCGGATCTGTTTTTTCTATTTCGGTCAATATGTTTTTAATATTCATGATGATTCATTTAATTATGAAGTAGGAAGGTTAGATCCGTTGAGTTGCGATACCAGGAAACCGGATGCAGCACTCAATACAGTAGCTGGCGTATTTGCTTTATCAAGACCGTTCATATCAACAGCCGTTGCATCTGCAAAAGTTCCATTACTGATGAGGTCACGGATTGCTGCAGCATGACGAGCTTCCACAGAAACGATCTTACCGGCCAGCAACAAATAATTGGCATCGGCAATTAATTTACCTGCACCATTGTATGCGGATACGCCCAAATCCTCAAAAGTTTTAGCCGTACTTAATACACTGGTTCGGTCATTAAAATTGATGGAAGTAAAATTTACCTGC
>JANNZE010000410.1:0-12095 GCA_031410455.1 Chitinophagaceae bacterium
CGGTGTGAGTATTGCCGCAGTTGCCAGTCAGTTGAATTACGACAATATTTACCAGGAACGTTACATGGGTTTACCACAGGAAAACAGAGACGATTTTGTAAAAAATTCACCGATCAATTATGTAAGCGGTTTGAAAGGGAATTTGTTATACATACATGGAACGGGTGATGATAATGTTCATTACAGTAATGCGGAAATGCTGATCAATGCACTGATCAAAAACAAAAAACAATTCGAGTTGCTGCACTACCAGTTCAACGCTGCTGCTCCATTCCATACGAGGTAAATAATGTTGCTGCGGATCACCGTCAATGTTCATCCATCTTGTATATCCATTTGATAAATTGATCACACCAATGCGTACAGGAGAAGGCGCTTCACCAACTTTCGGATATTCAACCGGTATAACACGACTGTAAATAGAATCCGTTGTATTCAGCATGTAATAATCCCTGATCTTGGTTGCATTCACCTGCCAGTAAGCGATCTGTCTGCCGTCAGGGCTCCAGCGGAATCCATCGCGGCAGCCGAATTCTTCTTCATACACCCAGTCGAAAGTGCCGTTGATCATTTTTCTTGTTCCGTCGCTCGTAAGTTTTTTCGGATTGCCTGTAGAAAGATCTTCCGAATAAATGTTGTGTTCACTTACATAGGCAACATATCTTCCATCCGGGGAAAATTTGGCAAACATCAATGACTGAAAAGGCAACCCTTTTCCTATTTGCTGCAGTTTGGAGTTGGTTGTATTGTACACCCAGTAATCGCCCCTGGTTTTATACCGCCACACTTTTGCCGTATTGGTGAACAGGAGCACCTTTGTTTTATCTCCTGTAAACGTAAACGACTGAATGTTCATAGGCGTTCCGGAAGAAGGTGTTAATGCTTCTTTTTTTATAATTACCGTTTCCTGGTCTGATTTCGGATCCGTTTTAATGATGTTCCCGTTCTTAACTGACAAAATCATCCCATCAGCCGTCCAGTTCAATCCTCTTTCCTGTGCTGATACAATGCCGGAACAAATACAGATGATCAGTATAAATACAATCCTTCTCATGTTAATAATTTAAGTTCTAAAAATAAGTAAAAGCCTTTGTACAACGTGTTAATGAAAGTTGAGCCGTTAGCGGTAATTTTACATCACCATGGAAAAAGAAAAATTAAGAGTAGATAAATATCTGTGGGCTATCCGTTTATTCAAAACCAGGGCGCTGGCCGCGGAAGCATGCGAAAAAAATAAAGTCCGGCTGAACGGGCTTCCGGTGAAGGCAGCGAAAAATGTAAATATCAACGATGAATTTGAGGTAAGAACAGAAGCACGCAAATGGATCATAAAAGTAACAGGCCTTTTATATACGCGGGTTCAATATGCTGAGGCTATTAAAAATTATACAGACCTTACACCTGAAGAAGAAATTGATGCCAACAAATTCCAGCCTTCCTCTTTTCACACAGGTAAAAGGCAGAGCAAAGTGGGACGCCCCACCAAGAAACAAAAAAGGGATATGGACGATTTTTTTGAAAACGACGAAAACCCCGGAATTTGATATAACCCTCGAGGTTGGAACCTTCTAGGTTAGAACCTTCTAGGTTAGAACCTTCCAGGTTGGTACCTTCTAGGTTGTAAAAAATATTCTTTATGCAGATAGACATCATTTCCGTTGTTCCGGATCTTTTACAATCTCCTTTTGCGCATTCCATTTTAAAAAGGGCTGCAGACAAAGGCCTTTTACAGGTGAATGTGATCAATCTGCGGGATTATACTACTTATGCACGTGCACAGGTAGATGATTATGCTTTTGGCGGCGGTGCAGGAATGGTACTGATGATTGAACCTTTGGTGAATGCCATTGAATCCCTTCAAAAAAACAAAAAATATGATGAGATCATTTACCTGACACCTGACGGAGAAACTTTTAACCAGCAGATGGCCAATAAATTATCTCTTGACCAAAACCTGATGATGATCTGCGGGCATTACAAAGGGATCGATCAGCGGGTAAGAGATCATTTTATTACCAAAGAAATTTCAATCGGCGATTATGTTTTGAGTGGCGGCGAACTGGCCGCAGCCGTTTTAACAGATGCTATCGGGCGATTGATCCCGGGCGTACTGAATGATGAAAGTTCTGCTTTGACAGATTCTTTCCAGGATGATCTCCTGGCTCCGCCGGTGTATACACGCCCTGAAAATTTCCGGGGATGGACGATACCGGAAATATTAAAAAGTGGCAATCATAAACTCATTGATGAATGGCGTTATGAACAATCTGTGGAACGTACGAGAGAAAGACGTCCTGACCTTTTAAAATAATTATTTTACAATTACGGCAGTGCCGCAACTATCCGGTAAGGGAAGATAATTCAATGCATTTTCTGAACAGAATTTTTCAACTGCCGATCTTGCACCTTTGTACAGGTCATTGTTGAAATCGTGAATGAAAATATATCCGCCTTTACTTAATCTCGGATAAAAATATACCAGGCCATTATAAATCGGGTCGAAAAGATCCGTATCCAGGCTCACAAATACAAATTGTTCATCTAATCCTTCTGCCGTTTTTGGGAAATATCCTTTTTTCACTATGCAACGATCACGGTAAGGCATGATAGACAATACTTTTTCTACGGACGTTTCAGAAAAATCCTGTTCACCGGATGAGAAGCCTTTATTCAGCTCTGTGGAAATATCTTTTTTATCAAACCCTTCAAAAGTATCAAAGAGATACAGCGTACGGTCAGGAAAATACTGATTGATGAAACGGGCAAATTTTCCTTTATACACACCTACTTCCGCAACTTCACCGGAAATATTTTTTCTGTTGATCTCAGCAGCGGCAAGTTCTAATGTAGACAGACGAATGTAATCCAGGTAATTGCGATTGACATTTCTTTTCCGCGCCAGGTAATTGAGTGAATGCGTAAAATAAGTATGATGCCTGTTTATGAATTTTCCTGTAACGAGATTGATTGCCTGTAACCACTTCATATTTGATCAATTAAAAAGCCCCTTTTGAAAAGGGGCTTTAAATATACGTTGTAAATGATATTAATTGGTAAACAATGTTTCAGGCAATGCAACATTCGTTTCAACCGTTTCAAAAATAATATTTCCCTGCGTTGTAGATAAAGTATAAGCAAACCAATAGCCGTCTTTGTTTTGCTTATAATCAGAAAAAGATGTTACATTTTCCATCTCCTGGCCATTCACATTTCTTTTTGACACAGATTTCACCAAACGGCTGGTGGCAACATCTATATAATAAGTTCTGTTCTCTCCATTTGGATAAGTTACCTCCATTTTAAAAGTTTCTGCATTATCTATTTTTTCCTTTCCTGCTAAAATTATTTTATAACCTTTCGATTTGTAGTCGAATAAAAATCCCTGAACATCATATTCATTCACTACACTTTTAAATGATTCTGCAGGCATTTCTTCCGGAGCCGACTGACCCATTACCGGCATGAAAGCATACGCTTTATTAAGATTCCCTAACTGGTAATTGGAACTTCCCATGATCTCCATATCTATACGCATACCTTTCATATGCAGTTTAGAAAATACCATCGGCACATCAATGCCCTGCGTGCTCATGCTGCCGGTCATTCTTACGGAGTTCAATGCCATTAATTTTTCCTTTCCGCCCATTGCTTTGGTATAGGCATCAGCTATTTCATCCACCGTTTGTGCTGACACATAAGTTATGCTCATCGCAATGGCCAGTAATGCGGTCATTAATTTTTTCATGATTTTACTTTTTATTTTTGATTTGATTGTAACAAAAATAAGCTAAGTTTTTTTCCATAATGCACCATTTAACTATAACTTCATCCGCTTATACTTTATAAATGAAAAGGGAGATCACCGGTAACATAGTTGACATTTCAGCCAGGAATATTTTTTACGGAACCGTAAGGATTGAAAATAAGCGCATTTCTTCCATTGAAAGGATCAGCGATCACCCAAAAGAAAATGCGCCTTTCATTACACCTGGTTTTGTAGATGCACACGTACATGTGGAAAGCTCTATGCTGGTTCCATCAGAATTCGCCCGACTTGCCGTGGTTCATGGAACAGTGGGCACCATCAGCGACCCGCATGAAATAGCTAATGTATGCGGCCTCGAAGGTGTTAATTTTATGATCGACAACGGAAATAAAGTTCCATTTAAATTCAACTTCGGTGCCCCCAGTTGTGTGCCGGCCACCATTTTTGAAACCGCCGGAGATGCCCTCAATTCCGAAGATGTGGATGCACTGCTTGCCCGCCCCGAAATTTTATACCTGAGTGAAATGATGAATTTCCCGGGTGTACTATTCAATGATGAAGAAGTGATGAAGAAAATTGCTTCTGCCAAAAAAAACAATAAACCGGTTGATGGACATGCACCGGGATTAAGAGGCGCAGATGCCAAAAAATATATTGACGCAGGCATCAGCACCGATCATGAATGCTTTACTGCAGAGGAAGCACTGGATAAACTTGGCTACGGAATGAAAATCCTGATCAGGGAAGGAAGCGCTGCTAAAAATTTTGAAGCATTGATCGGCCTGGTAAATGAACATTTTGAAAATATGATGTTCTGTTCAGACGATAAACATCCCGACAGTCTTGCGGAGAACCATATCAACAAATTATGCAGCAGAGCCGTAGAAAAAGGCATTGACATTTTCAAAATACTGCAGGTGGCGTGTATCAACCCGGTGAACCATTATAAAATGGATATCGGGTTGCTGAAAACCGGCGATCACGCTGATCTGATCGTATTAAAAGACCTGCAGAATTTTGAAGTGCTGGAAACTTATATCAACGGAGAAATGGTTGCACAAAACGGAAAAACTTTCATTGAAAAAATTCCGTGCAGCATCATTAATAAATTTGATTGTAAAGAGATACATCCGCACGAACTGGTTGTAAAAGCAAAGTCTGAGCATACGTCCATCTATGTAATAGGTGCTCTAGACGGTCAGCTGATCACCGAAAAGATCAGTTATTCACCGAAGATAAAAGATGGTAACATCATCACAAGCGTAGAGGATGATGTACTTAAGATTGTAGTGATCAACCGTTATTTCACTGCGGAACCTGCCATTGCATTCATCAAAAATTTCGGGATGAAAAAAGGAGCGATCGCTTCTTCAGTAGCGCACGACAGTCACAACATCGTAGCCATTGGTGTTGATGATGAAAGCCTGGCAAAAGCCATAAACCTTGTGATCAAAGAACGTGGTGGAATTGCCGCAGCGGGAGATGAAATGAAAGTTTTATCGTTGCCCGTTGCCGGTTTGATGAGTGATAAAGACGGATATGAAATTGCCGCTTCTTATACAGATATCGACCAGTATGTAAAAGGTACATTAGGCAGCACACTGGGTTCTCCATTCATGACCTTGTCGTTCATGGCTTTGCTGGTGATCCCGCATTTAAAACTAAGCGATAAAGGATTATTTGACGGAGACAGTTTCAGTTTTATGAGCAATTAATATTTAGCATTCAACACGGTAACAGCCACACTATCGGTTCCTTTTGGAGCAAAATATTTGCTTTTAAAAGAAGCAGATGATCCAGGGTTGATGTTTTCAAAAACCACCTCCTCGTCCTGTTCCAGCAAAGCACCGGTTTTGCTGTAAAAAGTAAGGCGTATGCTGATGTCTTTAAAAGACACGATCCTGGCATTATTCTGAATTTTTCCCCTGATGACGGTTTGTTGTAACAGATTTTTTTTGCTGCTGGCGGTAGCCTTTAAAAATTTAACAGGAGTTTTCTGTTCGATCTGTTCCAGGGTAAGTTTGCCTTTTTCATATTTATCTTCTGTTTTAATATCGTATTTATTATCATTATTACAGGAAAATAAAAAACAGGTGAAACATAAAATGGCCAGAATCTTTTTCATGTGGTAAATTTAGTTTTAAAAATACTGATTTCAATCCAGGCTAATTAATCATCAGAAGCAAAAAATAAATTATAGATTTGCCAGCGTCACTCAACCTGTTAAACCTTATGGTAAAAAATCTCAGCGCACAACATTCCCTGGTAAGTAATTGGGTAAGTGAATTAAGGGACGTAAATATTCAGCAGGACAGGATGCGTTTCCGCAGAAACCTGGAACGTATTGCGGAAGTGATCGGGTACGAGATCAGCAAACAAATGGAAACCGAAGAAAAGGAAGTGACCACTCCGATGGGTACTGCAACCTGTAAAGTGCTGAAACATCAACCTGTGCTGGCTACCATACTGAGAGCAGGCCTGGCCATGCATAATGGTTTACTGAGCTATTTTGATAAAGGAGACAACGCTTTTTTAAGTGCTTACAGAAAACATCACGCCGATGGAACTTTTGAGATCAGGCTGGAATATATGAGCTGCCCGGATATTGAGAACCGCATAGTGATCATCAGTGACCCGATGCTGGCAACCGGTTCTTCCCTGGTGAAATCCATTCAATATTTAAAAGAAGAAGGGAATATCAAAGAACTCCATATCGCCTGTGCCATTGCCTGTACAGTAGGTATTGAATATGTTCGCAGAGCTGAACCATCTGCTACTATATGGTGCGGAGCTATTGATGATGAGATCACAGCAAAAGGATATATCGTTCCTGGATTGGGAGATGCCGGTGATCTAGCTTATGGGGTAAAGATGCAGAGTTAAAGGCTACAGACGGTCTCATGTGTTAATTTTTTCTGTTATTTGTTCAATTTCATTTGAAATTGTTCTGGTAAACGCTTATTTCATATGCAGCATTCAGGCGTATTATCTTATCTTTATTACTGATTACTACTCAAAATGAGAAAATTTACATTACTTCTATTTATCTGTTTTTCTATATTTTCCGCGAAGGCGCAGGATCCTCATTTCTCACAATTCTTTGCGTCACCACTAACACTGAACCCGGCTTTCACCGGTAAGTTTGATGGTACATGGAGGCTGGCTGCCAATCACAGAGATCAATGGCCTTCCATTCCAAAAGCTTATGTAACAACCAGTGCTTCAATTGATTTTGGTATCATGAAGAGCAAAATAGCGGAAGGGGATGTATTTGGTGTAGGTATTTCAGGCGTATCCGATGCCAGTGCCAACAGCCAGCTCAAACTCAATTACGGGTCTGTTTCTCTTTCTTACCATAAAGCCCTGGATGAAAATGGTTACAACACGATCGGTGCAGGATTCCAGGGAACATACAGCAGTATGACACTTGATATTTCCAAGCTCACCTTTGAAAGTATGCTTACGCAAAATGGATTTACCGGTGCATCAGGTGAAGTGCTGAACAATGGTAATAACCAGAGTTATATAGACATGAATGCCGGATTACTTTTTTCAGGGTCTACCAACGGCGTGAATAATTATTACCTCGGTGTTTCCATGTATCATATCAACCGCCCGAAAGTTAGTTTTAAAGATAACAACTGGTATTTAACCGGACGTGTAACGGTACATGGTGGCGGTTCTTTTCCTATAAGCGAAACTGTGAGCCTGAATGGTTCTATTATACATCAGCGTCAGAACAAAGCGAGCGAAACCATGCTGGGAGCTGCCCTTAACCTGGGTGCAGGAAGTGATGAAGAGAAACCAACCAGTGTTTACATCGGTTCATGGTTGCGCCTCAACGATGCGATCATTCCTTACATCGGTCTGGAATTCGGCGGTTTAAGAATTGGTGCCAGCTATGATGTGAACATCAGCAGCCTGAAAGCGGCAACAGGTAACCGTGGAGGTTCTGAGATCTCTATCATCTACATCAAAAAACCTGTAGAAGTAAAAGGTATTCCTTGTCCTAAATTTTAATTGTTAGGCCTTCCACTCACATTTTTATTTCCTTTTACGTAGAACCGGTAAGGCAACAGCGCATCTGCACCTGCACTTTCCACGCCTATACGTTTACTGGCACCGATCATTTCCTGTTCAACAGCATAACCATCATCAAGCATAAAAATATGCTTTGAATGGATCAGGTCTCCTGAATGATTTTTGTGGATGCCCAACGACCTGCCTACATTTCCGGGACCTCTGGTTAAAGTAAAATCTACATTTTTTTTATGGGATCTTTTCAGCATTTCCTGTACACCTTCCAATGGATCCAATGCACGGATCAGTATGGCATCCGGAACATCTTTTTTATTGGTCACCACATTCATCATCTGGTGCATTCCATAACAGATATAAATATAAACCGTTCCGGGGTCGGCATACATATGTTCATTCTTTGCCGTACGTCTTCCATTGAAAGAATGTGAAGCTTTATCAATATGTGCAACATAGGCTTCGGTTTCAACGATTCGGCCACTCGTTACTTCCCCATCCAAATTAGTGAGCAATATCTTTCCTAATAATTCTTTTGCGATCTGTACAACATCTTCGCGATCAAAAAAATCAATTGGTAATTTTTTCAATTTAGTTTTCATTTGAAGGTATACACCGCAAATAAAGTGCTACCAAATGTTTCATTAACTTTAAGCGAATTTACGAATGCTAAAAGAAATCATAATCGCCTTTCAATCGTATTATGAAGCACATCGCTTTATAGTAAAAAACCGTTTATGGAAATGGATCCTCATTCCGGGTCTGATCTATTCTATACTTTTTATTGCAGGTATATATTTTTTCTGGACGTCCAGTAATGAGGCCATCAATTTTATTCTTATTAAATCAGGTGTAAAAACATGGCTTGATAAAATGCAGGAAAGCTGGCTGCATTACCTCTTCATTGTCGGGCAGATCATCATGCAACTCATCCTGCTGTTGTTTTATTTTTCATTGTTCAAATTTTTATTTTTGATAATCGGTTCCCCTGTATTTGCATACCTGAGTGAAAAAACCGAAAGTATCATGGAAGGCCGAAACTACCCGATCAGCGTAAAACAATTAATGATCGATATCGTAAGAGGCATTCGTATTGCCCTGAGAAATATTTTGTGGCAAACCGTTTACCTCATCACCATTTTATTGTTGTCTTTTATTCCTTTGATAGGTTGGATCGCACCGCTGATCGCCTTATTTATTGAATGTTATTATTTTGGTTTTTCCATGCTCGATTACAGCAGTGAGAGAAACAAATTAAGTTATCAGCAAAGCATCCGTTTTATCGGTCATCACAAAGGCCTTGCCATCGGAAACGGCATGGTGTATTATGTAATGCACCTGGTACCCGTGATCGGATGGCTGTTTGCCCCGAGTTATGCAGTTGTTGCGGCCACACTCAGTATTATTTCTGCCAAAAAAAATCAGGTGATCATTACTTCATGAGTACAGTATATTTAATTCCTTCTTTCCTGGACGAAGACGCATCGGATTGCATTCCGGCATATGTAATGGAGGCTGTAAAAAAATGCCAGGTTATTTTTGCAGAGAATGAAAGAACCACGCGTAGATTTTTAAAAGCCATGGACCGCACTATAGTGATAGATGATTATGAATGGTTTACCATTCATAAAACGGAAGAAGAACAGGCCGTGAATTTTAAAGCTAAAATCAAAGAAGGAAAAAATATTGCCATCATCAGTGAAGCTGGCTGTCCGGGTATTGCGGATCCGGGTCAGACGCTCATATCCATCGCCCAGCAAATGAATTGCCTTGTAAAACCCCTGGTGGGTCCCAGCAGTATTTTACTCGCATTAATGGCCAGTGGATGCAATGGACAACAATTTGAATTTGTGGGTTACCTGCCGGTTGATACGCATGAAAGGGAACAAAAATTAAAATTGCTTGAACAGCATTCCTTAAAAAACGACAGCACCAAAATTTTTATAGAAACACCGTACAGAAACAATCAGCTGTTGGATTCAATACTGAAATGCTGCAATGGAAATACGAAGATCTGTATGGGTGTGCATATTACAGGAAAAGAAGAATCCATTAAAACAATGACAGTTAACGAATGGAAAAAACAGAAACCGGAATTGCATAAAAAACCGGTCATCTTTTTATTGTACGCAAAATGATCAGCGTTCTACGGGTGTCATGCGAACGATTTTATCCACGATATATCTTGTAAAGCCACGCCACGCAACCGTATTTTTATATTCCTTGTAATGGAGATCGAAATATTGTCCGCTGTTATTCATCAGCGAATCAGCAATAGATTTATCGACCACTGAAAATTCAAATTCATAAGACTGAACACTTCCTGCACCTTTGGAACGGAAGCCAGACTGGATCAATTTACCTTCGTATGTTTTGAATATATTTCCTTTCTTAACCAGGTAATTCAGTTCTCCGGACTTTACACCTTCTCCAAAAACATAAAAATATTTCCACCAGATCATTATTGCGGCTATTGTTATCAATGAAATGAATAAAAAAGTGAATATTCTACCCGTAAGCCGGGATTTTTTTGGAAATGTTTCTGCCATAGTATTTGAATGAAAAAATGGTAAAAATGGATTGCTTCCACTCAAATGTCGCTGAACTTTTCGTAATACTGCGTGTTTCTATAAATTTTGTATTGAAACTGTGGGTTGTTAAATCATTAAATTGCAAGAGAAATATCAAATATGAATATAGCGATCGTTTGTTATCCTACGTTTGGCGGTAGTGGAGTACTGGCTACAGAATTAGGGAAAGCTCTGGCAGATAAAGGACATAATATACATTTCATAACCTATCAGCAGCCTGTGCGGTTAAGCGGATTTCATGCTAATATTTTTTATCATGAAGTGCGTGTGCCAACCTATCCTCTGTTCGACTTTCCGCCATATGAAACAGCATTGGCCAGCACGATGGTGGATGTGATCAGTAATAATAATATAGATCTGCTGCATGTACACTATGCTATTCCACATGCATCGGCAGCTTATATGGCCAAACAGATATTGCTGAAGCAGGGTAAAAATATCCCGGTGATCACTACCCTGCACGGAACAGATATTACGCTGGTAGGCCGGGATAAAACCTATAGCCCTGTAGTTACTTTTTCTATGGAAGAAAGTGATGTACTTACAGCTGTATCAGAAAATTTAAAAGAAGAAACATACCGGAATTTTCAGATTGATAAACCGATCGAGGTCATTTATAATTTTGTAGATGTAAAAAGGTTTCATAAAAAACCGGTGGATGCATTTAAAAAACTGATCGCACCCAATGGCGAAAAAATCATTGTACACGCCTCCAATTTCAGAAAAGTAAAACGCGTGGATGATGTGGTGAAAGTTTTCATGGAGTTGAATAAAGTAATCCCTTCCAAATTATTGCTGATAGGTGACGGACCGGAAAGACCTTACATAGAATCACTCGCACGTGATTTCAATGCCTGTGATGAAATTAAATTTTTAGGGAAACAGGAACAGATGGAATCCATCCTGCCGATTGCAGACCTGTTTTTATTACCGAGTGAATATGAAAGTTTCGGTTTAGCTGCTTTGGAAGCAATGGCTGCGGAAGTGCCGGTGATCTCTACCAACGCTGGTGGATTACCGGAAATAAATATAGATGGGTATTGCGGCTATATGAGTGATGTTGGTGATATCAAATCTATGAGCGCGAATGCTGTAAGGATTCTGAAGGATGAGGAAACGCATTTTCAGTTTAAAAAACATGCATTAAAACAGGCTCATAAATTTGATATACAGAATGTTGTTCCTATTTACGAACAACTGTATGAAAGAATGTTGTTATCATCTCCTGCGTAACCACGTTTCAGGATTGAAATTCGCGACTTCATTGCTCATATAAAAATCAATCGCACCTACACCGTCAAAATCTGCGGTTACTTTACCAATCGATTGTCCGGTAGACACTTTTTGTCCTTTATGTACGGATACTCCGGATAGATTACTATATGTGGTAAAATAACGGCCATGTTGAATCACCACTACCTGCATATCTTCTACCGGTTGTACGGCGGTAACTTCTCCGTCAAAAACACATTTAACAGGAGTACCAATATCAGATGCGATCGTAACAGAATTTACTACAATGATGGCTCCACTGGGCATTTTATTAGAACCGTAATGCATCAATACTATTCCGCGGTCTACTGGCCATGGGAGACTTCCTTTGTTACGTTCGAAACTGGCATTCAGTGCTACGTTTTCTGTATTCAGCAAAACACTACTTTCTACAGGTTTCACCACTTTAGGTTTGGTGCTGATAGTTGTTG
>JANNZE010000411.1:0-1998 GCA_031410455.1 Chitinophagaceae bacterium
CGGCACTGCACCTGATACATCTAAATGGTCATTTGATATAGGCACCGGTACCAATGGCTGGGGCAACAGCGAACTGCAGTATTATACAAACCGCTCCTCCAATATTCAACTGGATGGTGATGGTAAACTGGTGATCAACGCAAGAAGCGAATCATTTGCCGGTTCTGGTTTTACCTCTGCCAGGATAAAAACAAAAAATCTGTTTGCACAAACGTATGGGCGGTTTGAAGCACGTATAAAAACTCCAACCGGTCCGGGTTTATGGCCGGCATTCTGGATGCTCGGCTCCAATATAGATGCAACACCATGGCCAGGTTGCGGTGAAATTGACATCATGGAGCAAAGAGGTCAGCAGCCTTCCATCACCTATGGCAGTTTGCATGGTCCGGGCTATTCAGGCGGCAATGCAAAAACCAAAGGATATGGTTTAACCAATGGAAGATTTGATACAGATTATCATATCTACGCAATTGAATGGGGCGAGGGTTATATAGACTATTTCGTTGATGATTTTTTATACCAGCGCATAACTCCCAATGATGTATCCGGCGAGTGGGTGTACGACCATCCTTTTTTCATCATTCTGAATGTGGCAGTAGGTGGTAACTTTGTTGGCTTTCCTACAACAGGTACTCCATTTCCGCAATCCATGTATGTGGATTATGTAAAAGTATATAACCAGAAATAAAAAATATCTGCCGGAGATATTTCTAAAATTTCTTCGGCAGTTTATCATAGATTTTTTCTCTTCATTAACTATTGCATTTGTATTTGCAATAGTTTTTTGATGTTATATTTTATTCCGTACTGCAATCAACGATCCTCAAAATCGAGTAATAGATGAACACAAACACGATTGCTGAAAATGAACTCATTTCAGTTGAAATTAACAACGAAACATTCTTTAAAATTGCTGATGTAGACAAAATGCGTCCGTTCTTCATGAGCATTGTCAGCGATTCCAATCATTGGTTGTTTGTATCCAGTAATGGCGGTATAAGCGCTGGCAGAAAGAACTCCGATTTTGCATTGTTCCCGTATTATACGGATGATAAAATAACGGAGTCATCTGAGTTCACCGGAAGTAAAACCATCATTCGTATCTCCAGAAATAATACAACCTGTTTATGGGAACCGTTCTCTGTTCGCAGTGAAGGTCGCTATAAGCAGAGCAGAAATCTCTATCAGAACAAATGCGGTAATAAAATACTTTTTGAAGAAATCAATCATGATCTCCAGCTCAGTTTTCAATACGAGTGGAGCAGCAGTAATGAGTATGGATTTGTAAGGCAATCAAAACTGGTTAATATATCCAGCGAAGAAATGGAATTGCAACTGGTGGATGGCCTGCAGAATATTATGCCCTATGGTGTACCTAACAATTTGCAAATAACCACCAGCAACCTGGTGGATGCTTATAAACGTGCAGAGCTTATTCGCGAATCAGGTGTTGGCATCTTTGCATTAAGTGCCATCATTGTTGACAAAGCTGAACCCGCAGAGGCATTAAAAGCAAATGTGGTTTGGAGTACAGGATTGGATAAACCAACCTATCTGTTGTCTTCAGATCAACTGCATAATTTCAGAAATAATCAACCCTTACAAACCGAGGAAGATGTAAAAGGAGAGAAGGGTGCTTATTTTATTGTAACGGATATTTCTCTTGCTGCTGGTGCAGAAAAAAAATGGATGATGGTAGGCAACGTAAACCAAAACCATGCTGCTGTTGTGGCGCTGTCCGAACAAATAAAAAACGACAAAAATGTAGAGGCCAGCATTCTGGCAGACATTGAACGAGGAACATTGCATCTGCAGGAATTAACAGGTGCGGCGGACAGTTTTCAATATACGGCTGATGATTTAAAAGACACAAGGCATTACTCTAACGTATTGTTCAACATCATGCGTGGCGGCATATTTGACAATAATTATCAGATCGAAAAATGGGATTTTCAGCACTACCTTCAAAAAGCCAATAAGAAAATATTTGAAGAAGCA
>JANNZE010000412.1:0-6111 GCA_031410455.1 Chitinophagaceae bacterium
TGATTGAAGCCATGGCCTGTGGAACACCAGTGATCACTTCCACCGTAACCTCCTTACCGGAAGTTGCAGGAAATGCTGCCATCCTGGTTGACCCGAATAAGGAAAATGAAATTTGTGAGGCCATAGAATCGTTAACAACACAACAGCTTTTGTACAATACCATGCAGATGAAAGGAATTTTGAATGCTGAACGATTCAGCTGGGAAACTGCTGCCAGGAAAACGATCAACATTTATAAAGAGATAATGGCATGACAGAAATAATCCGCATATTTTCTTTGGTATTCCAGGGCATTGTTGCGCTGATACTTGTATTTCCCGTTTTGTCGGGTTTGATCTACCTGTTATTACCTGAAAAGAAATTAAAGAAACGTAACCATGAAGAAGGTGATTATGCAGTTGTTGTAACGGCATACAAATACACCGGCAATCTTTCCAATGTGTTGGATTCAATTTTAAAAATGAATTACACAAATTTTGTGGTTTACATTGTAGCAGATGATTGTGCAGATTATACACCTGGTTTTAATGATGAAAGACTGGTAGTTTTAAAACCGGAAATTCCTTTTGCCAACCAGGTTCGCTCCCATTTTTTTGCGATACAGAATTTTAAACGTGCGCATAACCGGATTACAATAATTGACAGTGACAATCTTGTTCACCCCGATTATTTAAAAGAACTCGATCCTTTTTTTGAAGCAGGATACAAGGCTGTACAAGGTGTAAGAGCTGCAAAAAATTACGATAATACTTATTCTAAACTGGATGCGATCAACGAATTGTATTATTTATTCTGCGACAGAAAAATTTTATTCGGCATCGGATCATCCTGTATGTTATCCGGCTCAGGCATGGCCTTTACGGTTGGGTTGTACAAAGATTGCCTGGGAGATCTGAACACCTCGGGTGCAGGGTTCGACAAAGTATTACAGAAGAGGATCGTGAGTGGAAAAAATAAAATTGCTTTTGCAGAAAAGGCGATTGTATATGATGAAAAAACTTCTTCTACCGATCAACTGGTAAAACAAAGGGCAAGATGGATCAACACCTGGTTTCGTTTTTTCTCATTCGGTTTACAACTTATTAAAAAAGGAATTTTCAATGCCAATATTAACCAGCTTTTATTTGGATTTGTGTTGGTAAGGCCGCCATTGTTTATGCTGGTGATGCTGGTGGGAATGATCTTTTTAGCAAATGTATTTCTCAATCCGTTGATTGCCTTGGTATGGATCGTACTGATGTTGATTTTTGTGGCAGGATTTCTCTTTGCGCTTAAAATAATGAAAGCACCCAAAACTTTATATCGTGCCTTATTGCACATTCCTGCTTTTATGTTTTTCCAGGTATTATCGTTATTAAAAGCTAAAAAAGCCAATCAATTATCAGTGGCTACTGTACATCAGCATCATAAAAAAGTGGAAGAAGTAAAATAGTTTATTTTACTTGTTTCTCTAGATGTTTGCTCATTATTCATATTTAATGGATTTCCCTGCAAGCTTATGGCATCCTATTACAAACTATGATAAATAAAAATATTCATAAATTTTTGACTGTTTGCATTGCCACAGTTTGGATTATTAACGGACTTTTTTGCAAATTGCTACATCTTGTACCAAGACATCAACAAATAGTAGCAAAAATTCTGGGAAATGAATATTCAAGAGTATTAACTATTGCCATCGGTTGTTCAGAAATTTGTATGGCGCTTTGGATTTTAAGCAAGGTTAAAACAAGACTTAACACTATTATTCAAATTGCTATGGTTGCAACCATGAATACACTAGAATATATTTTTGTACCAGACTTGTTGCTGTGGGGAAAATGGAATGCTTTATTTGCATTTGCATTTATTCTTGTGGTTTATTTCAACGAATTTTACCTGAACAAAAAATCAATCCAACAATCTTAAAATGCTATCATTCCTGAAAAATCATCCTTTTGCGGTTGAAGCATATTTTAAAAATTCAACAGTTCTTACTTTTGCAGTTCCAAAAGAACAATTACAAAACCTCATCCCTGAATGTTTGGAGCTAGACACTTTTAATGAACAGTGGGCATTTGTTGCAGTGGCTTTGGTGCAAACAACAGGACTAAGGCCAAAAGGCTTTCCCAAATTTTTAGGTAATGATTTCTTTTTGATTGGCTATCGCATTTTTGTACGATACGTAAATACTTCCGGAAAAATGTTGAGAGGTTTGTACATTCTTAAATCAGAAACCGACAAAAAGAAAATGGAATATTTAGGTAATATTTTTACACATTACAACTATACAACTACAGATATTACGCAAACAAACAAAGGAAATTTTAAAGAAATAAAATCTGAAAAATCTGATTTCAAAATTATAATTGAGCATATTGAAACAGAAATTTCATTACCGAAATATTCTCCATTTGCTGACTGGAAAGAGGCAAGAAGATTTGCAGGACCTTTACCTTTTACTTTTACATACAATTCGGAAACAAAAAAAGTCTTAATAATTGAAGGCGTTAGAAAAAACTGGATACCCAAACCAATTAATATAGCAGAACAAAATATTTCTTTTTTAAATTCCTTACATCTGCAAAACCCGATATTAGCAAATGCCTTTGAGATTAACGACATTCCCTATTTTTGGAAAAAGGGTAAAATAGAACAATGGAAAAAATGAGAAAACCATTTCAGGGAGTTTGGAACATAGTTCGTTTTAACTGGCATTTTTATATTTTTTCATTTGGGCTGGCAACTATTCTCCTGTTAACTTCAAACTATACTGATTCAACACTCAGCTATTATTTACGTATAATTTCTGTAATAATATTAACGTCCATTTGTATTTCCCTTTCTGTTTCATATTACGTTTACGACTTATCAGGTCTTTATAATTTGAAATGGATTACAAATTCAATAATCAACGAAAAAAACACAATCGTAAATATCAATGCAGGTTTTGACGAAACAAGTAATTTACTCAAAATAAAATTTCCTAATTCTGAACTTTTGGTATTTGACTTTTACGACCCTGAAAAACACACGGAAGTTTCAATTAAAATAGCAAGAAAAGCCTACGCGTTATTCCCGAATACAAAATCGGTTACGACAAACAAATTGCCAGCCCCAGATAATTTTGCGGACAAAATATTTGTAATTTTTGCAGCACACGAAATCAGAAACAAACATGAACGTATTGACTTTTTTAAAGAGTTAAAAAGAGTTTTAAAACCAACAGGGGAAATTGTAATAACCGAACATTTACGAGATGTTCCCAACTTCTTAGCCTATAACATTGGCTTTTTACACTTTTATTCAAAGCAAACCTGGAAACAGATTTTTAGTTTAGCAGATCTTACATTAACAATTGAACAAAAAATCACACCATTTATTTCAACATTTACACTACATAAATATGGAGTTGCATCTTAAAATTATTGGTGTCCTTTTAATACTTTTAGCAGTTGTTCATGGAATTTTTCCACGACATTTCAAGTGGCAAGATGAATTGGGTTCACTGAGTTTAGTCAATAAACAAATGATGTATGTTCACACATTTTTTATTGCCCTTGTCGTTTTTCTTATGGGCGTTTTATGCATTACATCATCAACTGAACTTATAGAAACCATTTTAGGAAAACGAATTTGTTTTGGGCTTGCGGCTTTTTGGACGATCCGACTAATCATCCAGTTTTTAGGTTATTCATCAGAACTTTGGAAAGGCAAAACTTTTGAAACTTCGGTTCATATCCTATTCATTTTCCTGTGGACCTATCTAAGTTTTGTATTTTGGAAAATTGCTTTGAAATAAGCGTAGACAATAACTAAAAAGTAAACGAGTTGGCTACATGAGAGCTTAATCAATATAGAGTAGTTACGCAAATTCTGCTATTCTGAATGTATACAAGAATAAACTTACGGGCGCATTATACGAGTTTCTTTCAATTCCGTTTATAGCACTTGTGGTTATATTACCTTTCTACACGCTCTATCATTGTATTCGCAATGGAATATTATTTCGATCTTTATACTTATTATCCTTTCTTCTCTCCGCAAAAACATCTGCGCTGATATTTTTTAGACTGTTAGCAGTAAGAGGTTAATGTAATATTTACAATAAACTTATTTAATTCTGTTTATTAAACACAAACATCGGGTACTCTCCCTTCAATCCGCATTTTTCCGGCTCTCTTTCTTCTTTATCATAGATCGCTTCCAGTAATTTTTTTCCACCCATTCCTTCATGAATATACTTTTTCATAAAAGGAACACTGATCGAACGCCAGCACATCAGCTTAAACGGTACAGGAAGATTCTTTTGAAAATATTCATAAGGATGCGCATAGAAATACAACATCTTAGCCGGCTCACCTTTACCAGCTGCCTTGCTTACCACACTTCTTATACGGTTACCGATATATTCCACGCCTCTGAATGGAAGCAATGCCATATTCATCCATGGAGAATGCTTATACCAGTCGTACACCACCACACCTTTTCCTTTCGGCATCAGTACACGGTATAATTCAGTGATCGCTTTTACCTGTTCGTCTTTGGGAATATGGTAGATCGTATTGAGAGAAACAAAACCATCAATGGAATTTTCTTTTACCGGCAGATTCGTCATGTCGCACAGGAGGCAGATCGCTTTTTCGCCGAGTTTTCTTTTACACTCACTCAATCCCTGGAACGACATATCCACACAAATTCTGTACTGGTAATTTTCTGAATACTGTAAATATTCTTTGAATTGCAATGCTCCGGAAGCTGCATCCATCATATATTTTCCCGATGGATTTAAAAAACGGGAAACACGGTCGTGGCATTTTTTTAAATAATCCTGTGCAAAAGGGCGCAGGTCTTCAAAAATATCGGCATCTTCATAATCGCCTTTTTCAGTAGTATGCCATCCACGGTTATCGTAAAAATCTTTTACCAGTTTTTTATCATCACTCAGTAATTCACCCACAATTTTATCTTTGGAATCTACCAGGGCCAGATCGCGGAGCAGTAACACAATTTCCTTAACAATAGGATAAATATAATCTCCTTTAATAGTGATCAATCCTTTTTCTATGGTGGTTGTCATGGGTTTACCATCTACCTGCCAGATGCCGCCAGCACTGATTTTTGTATTTATCTGAGAAATTTCATCTGCCGTTAATAACCTTACATCTGATGATGTAATAGGGCATTTGAGTATATTGATCCACTCCATTCTTCAGGGTTTGAGATAAAAAAAATGTAAATGTAGGCGATTGCTAAAACATTAGCCATTATAACGTAAAAGTAAATTCATCTTATATACTTTTATACCTCACATGACGATCTCGAAATTAGTAAAGCCTGTTTTCATTGCAGTTAACGTTATAAATGCCATATTATTATTATCCGGCACTTATAGTTATATTATTGATCCCCGAATCGGATGGATCCTGGCGATCACCACCCTGGTTTTCCCTGTTTCACTCGTTGCCATGGCTGTGCTGTTTATCATCGGAATATTCAGCAGGATGAAGATCTGGCGGCTGGCCATGATTTCCTTATTACTGAGCATTCCGGCCATACTGAAGACCATCGCTTTTCATCTCCCTTACAAGCCACAAACAAAAAACAACGCCGCACTTCGCATCCTCACCTGGAATTCGGGATTGATGAATATCACTGCACCGGATGCGGATTCTGCAAAAAAAGGCAACCGTCTTTTATTTGAAGAAATGAAAAAGTTACGTCCTGATATCATTTGTATCCAGGAATTTCTTACATCACAATGGCCAGGAAGCGAATATAATTATATGGACAGCATAAAAGACATGGGCTACCATTATGTTTTTTTCAGCGAGGATCATTTTAATGCGGCAGATTTTTTTCAGAGAGGAACTATTCTCTTCAGCAGATTCCCTGTTACGGATTCATCTGTAATACGATTTCCAAAACCATTTGCAGGCTCATTACTACGGGCAGGCATTGCCGTAAATGGAGATACGGTCGATGTATTTTCCACGCGGTTACAAAGCATCAATTTCGGCGCTAATGAATATGAATCTTTATCAAAAGTAAAATCTATTTCCCCTGTTGCCCTGAAAGGCAGTAAATCTATTCTACAGAAATTGAAGCGGGGATATTATTACAGAAGCGAAC
>JANNZE010000413.1:0-4509 GCA_031410455.1 Chitinophagaceae bacterium
CCTGCATTAATTCCTGCAAAACGGATATTATTACCTTCTTTTAAACCACCTACTGTATTAAAAGTTCCATACACCGTGAAGGTATCTCCGAACATGTTCTTGTTTTTTCCAATAAGGAAAATGGCAACTACCAGAAGCAATATCCCGGCAATGGTAAAAATGCCAATCCGTATTTTTTGTGATGCTGTAACTTTCATATATCAATAATTTATTTCAATACGTGCAATTGCTGCACAACTTTTTATTTAAAAAATGAACTGACCAATGTGTCCGTTGAATTCTTTAGTTCATCGAAAGATCCTTCTGCAATAATTTTCCCTTCATCCATTACGAGAATCCGGTCTGCCGTAATTTCAGCACAGGCCATATCATGCGTGATGATAATAGAAGATGTTTTGAATTTTTTCTGCATCTCTAAAATCAATTCACTGATCTCCCGTGAAGTAATAGGATCCAACCCTGTGGTTGGTTCATCGTATAACATGATCTCCGGATTCAGAATTAGGGTTCGTGCAAGGCCAATCCGTTTTCTCATTCCACCTGACAGATCCGAAGGCATAGCATCAATTGCTTGCGCCAGGCCTACTGCTTCCAATACTTCCAGCACCCTTTTTTTGATTTCTCCGGAATCTTTTAAGCGGAGTACACGCGTTAATGGAAATTCTAAATTTTCGCGTACCGTCATGGAATCATACAACGCTGCACTTTGAAACAGAAATCCAACTTTAGCCCTCAGTTCTTTAAGCGCATCAGAATTCAGTTGTTCCACATCTTCACCTAAAACCATCGCTGTACCACTGTCCTGTGTAAGCAGACCCACCATACATTTGATGGTAACTGATTTGCCTGTTCCGGATTTACCCAATACCACGAGGTTCTCTCCCTTAAAAAGATCCATATTGATGTCTTTCAGCACCTCTTTTGCGCCAAATGATTTTTTCAGATTTTTAAGCTGAATTACTTTTTCAGTATCAATAATATGTGCTGATGTATGAATGGTTTTCATTTTAAATTAGTAAGCGAAAACAGAGGTGAGCTGAACGGCAATGGCATCCAGGAATATGATCCACAGGGATGCATTTACAACGGATGAATTTGCGGCAATACCAACACTTTCTGTTCCCCGGTTTGAATTATATCCTTTATAACATCCTACAAAACCAATGGCGAACCCAAAGAATATAGTTTTAAGAAATGCCGGAATGATATCTACAAAAGTGAGTGCTCCGAAAGCTTTATCGAAATAAAGAAAGAATGTATAATTACCACTGATGTTGGACGCCATAAATCCACCCAGCAATGCCAGCGCATCTGCCATTAAAGTTAACAGAGGGATCATGATGGTACAGGCAAGTATTCGGGTTACCACGAGATATTGTACAGGATTAGCTCCCGAAACCTCCATCGCATCAATTTGTTCACTCACTTTTATACTTCCCAGCTCAGCACCTATACTCGAAGATATTTTTCCTGCACAGATGAGCGCAATAATCACCGGACCGATTTCTCTTATAATGGAAATGGCCACCATACCAGGAACAAAACTACCTGCACCGAACTCTTCCATAGTAGGTTCCGATTGTAAAGTCATAACGAAGCCCAATATAAAACCTGTGATGCCCACCAGGGAAAGTGACCGGTAACCGATTACAAAACATTGCCTGATAAATTCATTTCCTTCAAAACCCCTTGAAAAAATATTCCTGAAAAAATCAGCCATAAAAGAAACCTGGTCACCGGCTTCTGAAAAAACCTTTTTTACTGCTATCATATTATAAATAAGAAAACTGGTATATAACTAATAAATAGTCTACATTATTTTACTGCATCATTTTACCTGATGAGGTTTACTCATAACTTGTAATACAAAGTTCCCGCCACAGTTGAGTATTATTGTATATCTGTAGAATATAAGAATGGCATTCATTTTATTTTTAAAAAAAGTTGTGGTAGCCTCCGTGTTAATAAAACCAGTTTAAACAACTTATTTTTTGGATACATATTTGATTAACAACTATATACTCATCAATTATGACTAAAAGACCACTCACTGCCGTTAATATTTTTGTGATAATTCTCGGATTATTTTTTGTGATCGAAGGATTCTGGGGCTTTTTCAGTCCTGTAGTTTTTGGAATTTTTTCCACTAATGTTTTACATGCCTTCATTCACCTGCTTTTAGGCTTTACGGGCTTATACACCGGGTTAAGAAATCATGCCCGTAAATTCAGCCTGTTTGCAGGCATATTGTTATTGGTAGTAGGAATATTTTATTTTGTTCCCGGTGCAGATGACCTGGTGATACGTTTATTAAATGTGAACCGTGCTGTAGCCATGCTGAATATTATAATTGGTGTAATGGGAATTTTATTTGCCTTACTTACTCCAAAGAGATCGCTTACCATAGCCCAGTCGCACAATCACCACGTCGCTCATTAAACCTTTCTTTCTTTATTTTTGGGCAATAATTAAAACATCCTTTTGTATTTGATTAGGATTCGGGCTGTTGTATACAGCGTTATGAATGATCCTAAACTTTGAACTTAGCAATAAGTTTTCAATATATGGAAGCTCGTAATAATTCATTAAAAGGGAATCTCCAACAGATGATTGAACCATTTCATATCTGTTATTTTCATCTGCTATAAATCCTAATAATAATTTTCCGCTCTTTGATAAAATATTATAGATTTTAGGGAGAAAACTTAAAACTTCATCGGCTTGGAAATAAGGAATTAAAAAATTGCATATGACTCCATCATATTTATCAATTAAATTTTCCAACTCCATACAATCTCCCACCTGGAATTGAGCTGATGGAACATTCTTCTCAGCAAGCGATATCATTTTCGGTGAAAGATCAATTCCGGATAATTTAAAATGTTGATTGTTTTCAAATATATTTTTTAAAATATTACCAGGTCCACATCCAATATCAATTATGGATGCACCCGGGGCTAAACCAGCACAGAAATGCTGCACTGAATTATGATACAGCTGAACATTCATGTATTTCTTCTGGTATAATTCAGCTGCTTTATCGAAAAGTCGTACGGCCTTGTAATTGTCATTCATAATGCACGCTATGTTTTTACGTTGCCTGTTCTAATGACAAACATCAAAATTCAATTATGCAGCTTGCTCAGAGTAAATTATAAGACTTTGAAATTCATTTTCCGGGATAATGAATTTAAGTTTAGTGAGCGATAATATTTATCTGAGAATATCCACTTCAAAAAACAGAGTCTGATCAAAGAAATTTGAAGTGGTTTCCGTCATGAAACTGTGTTCTTTTATTTCTCTTATTTTCACCGTCATGAAATCACCTTTTTTACCCATCATTGATTTATCTCCTTTCAAAACTTTTTTTGGCCATAATTCATAGGTACAATCGTCTATCCATTTTACATCAAAAAGCATGACCATCCCCATATCGGATTTTCTTCTTTTTGAATATTTTTTGTTCTTGTAATCAGGGTGGTACCGGATTGAATATGCGTTATCTTAAATGAGCCTTCATGCAAAGTTTGACATGTAGGATTTTGCGAAAATCCGGTGAAAGCAGATAGAAATAAAAAAAATGTAAAATAATATTTCATAATAAAATGTTTTAGCAGGATCTGTATTGAAGTTCTCTAAAAGAAATATGCATTATGTTATCTGGTTTGAACTTTTTGGCGAAATACGCTCATGAATGTAGAATAAAAAGAGGAGAATTATGCTTTATGAATTTATTTCCCGTAAAAACAATTTTTATTTCCGCGCCAATTTGTATCGCAGATGTGTTGTTGAATCCGAATGAATTACTTCAGAAATCTGAATATCGTAAACATCTTTATCAATACCATCAAAAAGCCGTATACCTTTTCCTAAAAATACAGGCGCCATGTGAATGAAAAATTCGTCTATAAGTCCCGCATTCAGAAATTGTTGAATAGTATCTGCTCCTCCCTGTATTCTTATATCCTTCCCTTTGGCGGATTGCCTGGCTTTTTCCAAAGCAACCCGTATTCCGTCATTTATAAAATAAAACCTTGTTGTACCTTTTTGAATCCAGGGTTCACGTTTTTCGTGAGTAAGCACATAAACATTTGCTTTATATAAATCTTCCGGCCAGCTGACTTCTCCTTCTTCAAACATTCTTTTACCCATAATAAATGCACCCGTTCTCTCAATTGTTTCTCTAATATATTTCCCATCAGGTCCGTCTTCTTTACCGCCTTCCATTCCCAGGTATTGCCAAAATGCTTTTTGATGGAACATCCAATTATGAATCTTTCCGGAAACCCCACCCATCGTATTGGCAGGACCCCTGTTTTCGCCTGCAAAAAAACCATCAATTGAAATTCCGCTGTCAAAAATAACTTTACCCATAGTTTATGTATTAATGATATCCCTTTCCTTCCAGGTTTCAAAAGTCATGATGAATTTCCTTTCTTTGGAGCCATGAAAACCAGCATCTGCCCAACCCTGTTTCCTGTAAAATTCCTCAGCCCTTGTATTAAATGC
>JANNZE010000414.1:0-3197 GCA_031410455.1 Chitinophagaceae bacterium
GAGATGACCGGAACAGGTGGAGAATTGTTACAGATCGCAGATGGCAAAGAAGCCAGCTTGAAAATGAACATTCCGTCTGGCATTGCCGCATCAGAACCTGCATCCATCCCACTCTGGTATTTCGACGAAGCTAAAGGATTATGGATGGAAGAAGGTATTGCAACCAAAACAGGAAATACCTATTCCGGATATGTAAGTCATTTCTCATTCTGGAATGCAGACCTTGGTTATCCTTATGTTTATTTTAATGCAACTATCACTAACAGTGCAGGTGTTGCTGTAAGTAATGCGCTCATTAAAATTTACCCTGCCAATAATCTGAATGATGCACATTACGGTTACACCAATTTGCAGGGATATATTTCAGGAGCTGTTCCTTCCAATGCACAACTGGTGCTGGAGGTTATGGCAGATGCAGGTTGCACAGGCACCTTGTTTTCTCAGAATTTTACAACCACCAATACCAATATTTCATTAGGAAATATTGCATTACCGGCAAGTACTACTGCAGAGGTGTCTGGTCATTTAGTAGATTGTAATGCGGTGGGTGTAACCAATGGTTCCTTACTCACCTTAAGAAACGGACAATACCTGCGTTTTCCGGTGAGCAATACCGGTAATTTCAGTTTCGTAACCACAGTTTGCAATACCGTAAGTAATATGTATCTCACCGGCCAGGACCTTGGTACGGGAACGCAAAGTGATACTTCAAATATTAATCTCGTTGCAGGAAACAATCCGCCGGTAACACTAAGAGCCTGCACGGTTAATCTATCGCAGTTTGTAAATTATACGGTGAATGGGAATACTTTTTCGTTTACAGAATTACCTGACAATATAGGAATCAATGGTGCCGCAGCCGGTTTAGAAATATTTGCATATCATGATCCCAGCGACAACCAGTTTACACGATTTACTTTCAGCAATGCAGGTATTGCCGCAAATACAAATATGAACCTTCAGATCTTCAACAGTCATTTAATTGCAAATCCAACGGCTACACCATTTGCACCTGTCACCGTTAGAATTACAGAATACGGACCCATCGGCGGATACATTGCAGGAAATTTTTCGGGGCAGATCAACAATACTACAAGCCCGGCAAATCCCTATACCATATCATGCAGTTTCAGGGTACTGAGGTGGTTTTAATAGCTACAAGGCTGAGACTTCTCAGTTTATTACCGTTGTAAGTGAAATTATTTTTCATCGTGTTTTTATAACTCTTCCTCAACTGTTAACTTTGCAGCGTAAAATGCTGCATAAAGAACTGTTGTACAAGAGTGCGACGCCAATGCAGTTGATGTACTTTCAAAAGCTTGCTACAAAAAAATATTATGGCTGATACAATCACGATGGGTGCTGATGGAAAATTGTTGGTTCCCAATAATCCTGTAATACCATTTATTGAAGGAGATGGAATTGGTCCGGATATATGGAAGGCCAGTGTTCGTGTATTTGATGCGGCGGTTCAGAAAGCTTATAACGGCGAGAAAAAAATTGAATGGCTGGAAGTTCTGGCTGGTGAAAAAGCATTCAATGCCACCGGAAGCTGGATGCCTGAAGCAACCATGGATGCTTTTAAAAAATATTTATTATCTATAAAAGGTCCGCTTACAACTCCTGTTGGCGGCGGGATAAGAAGTTTGAATGTGGCACTTCGCCAGGAACTGGACCTGTATGTTTGCTTACGACCAGTAAAATATTTTGAAGGCGTTCCATCCCCGATGTGGCAGCCCGAAAAAGTAAACATGGTGATCTTCAGAGAGAATACAGAAGATATTTATGCGGGCATTGAATTTATGACGGGCACACCGGAAGCTATAAAGCTCCGTGATTTTTTAGTGAATGAACTGGGTGTGAAAGCATTTCGTTTTCCGGAAACAACATCGCTGGGTATTAAACCGGTAAGTAAAGACGGCAGTGAAAGACTGATCCGTTCTGCCATTGAACATGCCATTGAACACAAATTGCCTTCTGTAACGATCGTTCACAAAGGCAACATTATGAAATATACAGAAGGTGCTTTCAAGAACTGGGGATATGAGCTGGCGGAAAGAGAATTTTCGGGAAATGTTTACACCTGGCAGCAATGGGAAAGAACAAAAAAAGAAAGTGGCGAGGCCGTGGCCAATGAGGAAATGAAGATCAGTGCGATCGGCGGTAAAGTGATCATCAAAGATGCAATAGCAGATAATTTTTTACAGCAGGCTTTGCTGGCGCCCCAGGATTATTCGGTGATAGCAACATTGAATCTGAATGGTGATTATATCAGTGATGCGCTTGCCGCACAGGTTGGCGGAATTGGTATTGCACCGGGAGCGAATATCAATTACAAAACGGGTCATGCGGTATTTGAAGCCACGCATGGTACAGCACCGCGTTTTGCAAACACCAACACCATGAATCCTTCTTCTGTTATATTAAGCGGCGTAATGATGCTGGAATATATGGGCTGGAGAGATGCTGCGGAAATGATCACGATGGCAGTTGGTAAAACGATCCGCAATAAAACGGTTACGATTGATTTTTATAACCTGATGAAAGAAGGAACTTTATTGAAGACGAGTGAGTTTGCAGATGAGATTATAAAGAATATGTAGATGCTGGTGGCTGGTCGCTGGTGGCTGGTGTAGTACTGCTAGTGACTAGATATTAGTGACTGGTGATTGGTTACAGTAATCATTTCGTTTTTTCGACTGCAGTTATAAAATTATTAATCTTCCTGCCCAATTCAGTAAGCTTGCTTTTCAAATGAACAAAAGTTACCTCGTCTTTTAACGATCCTGTTTCAAATAAAGTTTCCAGGTGATCTGTTGTTTCATCATTCGATGCAATTGCAATTATTAAGAATCTGATAAACTCATTTTTATATCTTCGTCTGCCATATCCTTCCACTATATTGCTTTTGATAGATTTTACTGAACGTCTTATTTGTTGAGCTTCTTCAAATTGCTCAAATCTTGGTAGTGACACAGACATGTGATGTATTTCAATTACAACTTCTCTTGATAATCTCCATATTTCTAAATTTTTGTAGCTCATTATTTAAAACTAAATCTGTATTGTAAATAATCCTATACCTCATTTTGATAATTTATACAAATCCAGGCATTAGATGCGGGATACTTGATACTTGATACTTGATACTTGATGCTGGATACTTGATACTTGATACTTGATGCTGGATACTGGAT
>JANNZE010000415.1:0-7343 GCA_031410455.1 Chitinophagaceae bacterium
GTTTATTTTTCCCTAAATATTTTCTGAGTTTATTTTTTCGTTCTGAAAGCGGAAGATGATATTGTGTTTTGCCATTTATCTCCAATACATCAAATACATAATAACAAATCGGAAGATGACGGTTACTGTCGTAATCCTGCAGTTTTTGAAAATCCGGAAAACCATTTTCATTCAGCACAACAATCTCACCATCCAGTACTGCATTCAATTTTAATTTTTTCAATGCGTCTGTAGTTACTGTATAGGTTTGTAAAAAACTGTTGCCATTCCTTGAATACAATTGTACAGCACCATCCTGTATTTCTGCTACAGCACGATAGCCATCCCATTTTATCTCAAATATCCAGTCTGGATTGTCAAAAGGCTCAACAGATTCTTTTGCCAGCATAGGCTGAATATAATGCGTCAGCTTTTTACCGACCTGGATGTTTTGTTTTTGGAATTTTCCGCCAGCCATTTATTGATAGGTGAATTTTTGGGAGTTTCGGTTTCACTGTTGTATTCGTCCACAGCGTATTTGTCTTTATGTTTTATCAGCAACCAGGAATTATCATCGGTCTTTAATTTTACCAGAGCAAATTCACCTTTTAATTTTTTGCCTTTCAGTACAAATTTCAGACTGCCTGATTTTAAACCTGTTTTCAATAATTTCTGGGGATTATCGGTTTCTTCTATAGGCGTATAAGTTCCTTTATCCCAAATCTCCACGATGCCAGCTCCATAACCGGATGGTATTACGCCTTTGAAATCTTTATAGTCATAAGGATGATCTTCCACCATCATGGCCAGTCTTTTATCCTGTGGATTTAAAGAAGGCCCTTTAGGAACTGCCCAGCTTTTTAAAACACCATCCATTTCAAGGCGAAAATCATAATGTAGTCTCGATGCTTTATGCCGTTGTACTACGAAAGATAATTTATCGGCAGATGTATTTTTTCCGGCAACAGGTTCCGGAGACTTTGTAAAATCTCTTTTTGCTTTATATTTTTCTAAGCCCATTAAGATGCTTTTTTGCGTTTAGCAGTTAAGCTTGCTTTTAGCTGATCCATCAGATCGGTGGCTTTGCTGTGCACCACCTTCATATGTGTAACTTTAGGTTTTATGCCTTTAGCTTTTGCTTCTATCAGTTTCATCAGTTCATCTGTATAGGTATCTTTGAATTTTTCTATATTAAATTTTCCGCTGAGTTGTTCCACAAGGCTGATCGCCATTTTTAACTCGGCAGGTTTTACATCAGTTTTCTTCGGCAATTCAAGCGGTGCCGTTTCTCTTATCTCATGCTGAAAACGGATTTTATTGAGAATGATCACATCACCCTGACCCCTTAAAACTGCCAGCGCTTCTTTGTTACGCAACACAAATGTGGAGATCCCCACTTTATTCGTTTTAATCAATGCTTCTCTTAACAATGCATAAGGACGAATACCTGATTTATCGGGGGCAAGGTAATAAGGTGTGTCATAGTAAGCAGAGTTGATCTCTGTTGCATCCACAAATTCAGAGATCTCGATCAGTTTAGATTTTACAGCATTTGCTTTTTCAAAATCTTTATCATCCAGTATTACATATTTGCTGTCCATTTTATAACCTTTCACAATATTCTCCCACTTCACTTCCTTGCCTGTATTTTCATTCACCCGTTTGAATTTGATATTACTGTGATCGCTTTTATCCAGCATATCCAGATCAAGACTGCTGCTTTCGGTGGCACTGTATAATTTTACAGGTATGTTCACCAGTCCGAATCCTATAGCTCCTGTCCATAACGGTCTCATAGAAAATAATTTAAGCAGCGTTATACCAAACGTGGTGTAATTTTTTTACGATCGCTTTAAGCAGATCCTCTTCCACTTCCGGCACTTTTCCATCCGGCTCACGCATCACCATCCATTCCTCCTCATCATTCATGAACAATGTAAAACGATAAAGTCCATTAATATCTACAGGATAAATTGTTCCTACTATATGTTCTTCCGTATCTACAACTATATCCACCGGAATACCTCCGTATTTAATATCAAAATAAATGCTGTTCATACAATTTATTGTTTTTCTAAAATTTTCATGATCATTTTTTCTTCAGAAGTAAGCGTTGCTTTATCATCATCTTTTTCTATCTCATTAAGTTGTTTGAAATATTTTTCCATTTCGCTGGATTCATAGAGATTTATCATCATTGGATGCACATAATATTTTTTACAAACCGTACGGGTGTTTCCCAATTGTTCAGCTACTTTATCCAGAGCACGCACTACATTCTCTTTCAGCGTCTTTGGTGAATCTGCCGGACCAATTTCCTTAAACGCTAAGAATGCATTTACTGTGCCAGCCCATGTACGGAAATCTTTTGCGGTGAAATCACTCCCACTGATCTCCTTTACATAAGTGTTTACCATGCCTGAATCCACAGCATGTTTTTCACCATTCTCATCTATATACTGAAACAGTTCTTTTCCGGGAATATCTTTTGACTGCTGAACGATCTTCGCCAGTTTTTTATTTTTTAAAGATATGTTGTGCATAATGCCTTTCTTTCCCCTGAAACAAAAAGACAATTTGCTGCCTTCTACCTGAACATGTTTGTCTTTTAAAGTTGTAAGTCCGAATGAACCGTATAATTTTTCATACACATTGTTTCCAATGCGTATATTGGTTCTTTCCATCAGACTAACGATAGTTGCTAAAATTTTTCTGGGTGGCAGCCCGTTTAAGGAAAGATCTTTTTCGATTTGCAACCGGATGGCCGGCAATGCTTTTCCGAAATCGATCATCCTGTAAAATTTAGTATGATTGCGCACGGCGTTCCAGTGCGGATGATAGCGGTATTGCTTTCTGTTTCTTGCATCATTACCAGTAGCCTGCAAATGACCATTCTGTAAAGCGCAGATCCATACATTTTCCCAGGCAGGTGGTATCACCAGGCTTTTGATCCTTATCAACTCTTTCTCATCTTGTACCTTTTTATCTTTTCTAAAATACAAAAACTTATCGCCTGATTTTTTTCTGATGATACCTTCCGATGTATCTGAAACATACACAAGACTGATCACTTCTGCGGTCTTTACGGGATCGCGTAAAATATGACGGATCTTCTTTTTAGGAAGCTGGTTAATTAACTCCGGTGTATTGATATTTTTATCCATTTACAATTTCCCCTCCATTGGGATGAATAACCTGTTCTGTTATAAAATACGAATCATCGGTTGCTAAAAACAAATACGACGGTGCAACTTCCACGGGTTCTCCTGCACGTTTCATAGGAGAATCGCTTCCATGTTCCGCTACTTTTTTGGCATCGAAAGTATCGGTTATAAGAGGTGTCCTATTGGTGGCAAAAGTTGCCTGTAGTTGTCTTGCTGAAATATCGTTCAGGGATTGTTGTTCAAACTGAATTGCAGCCTTGTTTACCAGGATATCTACTTTTCGAAATTCCTTTTGTACGCGGTTCATTATTTTTTTGCAGATCATTTCCTTACTGATATCATCTACGATGGCCAGGCATTTTCTTCTATAAGATCCGATAATGCTTTTTGTTTCTTCCGCGTCTTTATGTTCATTCAGGTAAGAGATACAGATATCTGCACCTTCCCTGGCAAATAGTACTGCTACTGCTTTACCAATTCCACTGTCTCCTCCGGTGATCACCGCTAACTTATTTTCCAATCTTCCACTTCCGGTTTTATCAGGGTAATCGAAGATGGGCTTCGAATCCATCTCATTTTCTTTACCGTGTTTACGCTGATGTTGCGCCGGGCGAAGATTTTTTTCAGGAGAAGATTTTTGCATGGTGATCATTTATGCATTCAACTTAGAAAGATTTGTGCCCAATGTTTATGAAGAAAAACAGTGGTACATTCCGCACATAATAAATAATTTCTTCTCATCGTGAGGAAATCCGTCTACAGGAAAAGTATTTAATGGATAGAAGTTATTCAAATCGCACTTGGTACATCGTTTGAATTTTAATACATGCACATCATTAAATCTGAATTATGGAATTTCAAACACAGGATGAGAATTTAATTTTCATTAAAGAAAAAATAAGCGACATTAAAGTTGCGATCTTTAAATCAGAGATCAATTCAGAATTACAACTTCCGAATAATATTATTCAGGTATTGAAAGTGGACAATGATGGAACAGTGTGGTTTTTCACATCATGTTCCGGAGATCATAAACAAACCATCGAAAGAAGTTTTTATGTCTACCTCGATTTTCACCGCAAAGGTGTTGAGGGCAGATTACAGATCAGCGGACATGCCAGTGTAGTGGAAAACCAGGATGATGATTTTTTAAACATCAGTAATTATTCAAAGAGTACTGTGAACCGTTTGGTACTTCTGAAGATGAAAATAATGCAGGCAGAATATTTTGAACCGAAGCCATCACCACAGGTATCTGTGATGGAAAAGATCAAAATGGCTTTTCAGCATTTTTTCTTCGACAATACACAGCATAGGATTTATGATTTCTCATAATTACTCCATCATATATCGGAATTGTAACGTTAGATAGGTATATCATCTGACGACTATAATTTCCAAAAAGCAAAGAAACACCTTCATAAGAGGGTGTTTCTTTTTGTTTAAATCAAGAAATTCAAGTTTTTGCTCAAATTATTAATTATCAATATCACATCAACTTCAGGTTACGGGCATATCAAATTTTAAAATGAAATTTTTTAAAATGAAAAAACGCAGGCAATCCACTTACCTGCGTTAAAAGAATAACCAAAACCTAAAACCAAAAATGAAAATTAAAAACTAACAATCATGTCAAACAGGTTTTAAGACTGCTGATCATAGTCTTTGGTAAAATCAGGTTTTGTTAAATAAATTGAAAGAAAAATATTAATCCAGACGCCCGCTTGATTTTTTGATGATTTTCTGAACATCGTCTGCACAATGATGGATAAAAACATCTGCTATATGATGCATCTGGGAGTAATCGATCGGTTTTGTGATAAATCCTGCATTTAAAGACTCAGCAAAATGTTTATCCTTAGGATGCGTGGAGGTGGTGAATAATATCACGGGCGCATTCTGAAATCTATCCATCTGGCGTATTTGTTCAAGAGCCTGCTTTCCATTAAGCCTTGGCATGTTAATGTCCAGGATAATCAGACATGGATCAGGTTGATGAGGCGGTATATTTTCAAGAAATTCAATGGCCTGCAAACCGTTGTTTACACATATAATTTCTACATTCTGGGAATGCTTACTGAAAACTTCCTTCACCAGTTCCAGATCATCAATATCATCATCCGCATATAGAACGGTATGTTTAAGATCTGCCTGACTGGTCATTTTAATTGAGTTTGAGAACATTAAGATAGAATATTTTTTTTACTTGATGGTGTTATGCGAGGTTATATAATCTATTATTTCTTCAATATTTACATCTGGCAGCAAGTGCTCAACAAATTTCACATTATCACTTACTAAAAGATGAATTATGTATTTGCGGTATGATTCATAACATACCTGTATATAAAATCCGTATAATTGGAAGTAAACTTTAATATGAAAATGTGTGGAAGTCTGTTTAGCGATAAAAACGCCCTGGGTATATATTTCAGTAATTTGTTCATTTCTGCTTAGGAGCTGAAATGCAGAAATATTCATGTTGAAACTTTCAATAAAATTACAAGAAATAACACAAAACAAAAGCGGACTGATCTTATTGTTGATTGATAGTTTATCAACTTTACTTATGTAAGTGGATGTATCTCTACATAGTTATCCGATTCCCTGGATTTAATAATGAGACATTTATCTTTTACGAAATGAAAAACATCCCGCGGCGCTTTGAATATATCGCGGAATTCTTCACTCTCCAGATTTTTGTTGAGTAAATATATAGTATTGAGATTAGCGCTGGTAACTATATGTACTTCGCTGTACCGCTCACGGCAGTGTCCGTTGGTATTAAAATTAATTTTTGCGGGAAAAGAAATCATTCCGTCCGGATGTTTCAGATGGAATGCGGTAATGAATTTGTTGATTGCTTCTATATTGGTCATATTAAAAAGTGAATAAAAAAGAAAACGACTGCATATAACTATACAGGCGTTGGTTCAGAATCTGTACAACCTTGCACTTTCCACCAGCTTATTAAATAACTTCTTTAATAATAAGAGCGGACCAATGGCCAATGAATAAACTGCGTTGTTTAGTTCCATCGGTCTGAAAGGTTGTTAGTATTGCCATCACGTCAACACCAGCTCATAAAATAAAGAACTGAAATTAACAGTTGTCTGCTACTTAAGCCTCTGCAATTTATACATCCTTTTCTCATTATTCTGAATACCGCACATAAAAACCATTTATTGTTGGGGGGTTCTGGTTCCTGAACCCGCAGCTTTTTTGCCTTTGGTTTTTACTTTTTTCGTTTCTCCCCCTTCTTTTGTTTTGATCTTTACACCTCCATCTTTTTCCACTTTAAATTTTGCGATCTGGTCTGCATTCAGCAATGCCCGGTAAGTAGTTTTCTTTTCCAGCTGCAAGGACATCATCTGCTCTTTTCTTTGTTCTGTCGTAAGAGAATTGTTGTTGATGATCGCTAATCTTTTCTCTGTATAATTTGCATCCAGCTTTTGTAGTTTAGCATATTGATCTTCCGTTAAGGAAAGTTGTGTACGCATTTTCTCAAGACTCATATTATCATTCGCCCATTCTGTACGCCATTGCATATCTCCCATGTTATTAGGATGGCTCATATACCACGTATCATATTGTTTGCGCTGTTCTGCCGTTAGTAATGCACCAATCTGATTTCTTCTTTCTGCCATCAATGCCATGTGTTGCAGACGAACCTGGTCGCTCGTTAAATCAATATTACGATACAGCTGCATCATCTGGATACGGGAATTATCGCTGATTTTTTTTAATTGATTTTTCTGATCTTCCGTTAAACTCATTTGTCCCATCAATAAACCGTAATCACTGTTCAGTCCTCTTTCATAATCACTCATGTGCTGAATATAAACAGGATCCCATGAAAAGTCATCCATTGCGGAACGAGAGGTTGAGTTCACATTCCCGCTCTGGCTTTGCATAGTTTGGTCTGGATTGGTTGTGGCAGGTTGAACCTGAGCGCTGGTGGCAACTGCAAATGTTGTGGCAAATATACCCGTTAAAATAGCTTTCATATTGATGTGTTTTATAGATTAATTGCAAGAGCTATTATACAAAACACAGACCAAATGAATAATTATTCAACTAGATTGAACGTTTACAATAAATGTTCATGAGAGTTTCAAAATTTAAAAGACATTGGTTAAAATCTGAATTTTAATCTTGGTAACGGTATACGAAGAAGGAGATCCTGTAATTGAAATTTCC
>JANNZE010000416.1:0-1972 GCA_031410455.1 Chitinophagaceae bacterium
AAACAGTTTATGATCAAAGATCATCTTTTCAAAATAAGTTCTGCGGTGATAGGGGATCATCACAGAAGCGAAACCTGTATCGGAGAGTAAATGAATGATACATGTCAGTAATTCTTCCAGTTTTAATGTAGTACTGTGCATGGCCGCATTTTTACTTTCATCCGGTGATTGCAAATCATTTTCATAAAACGGCGGATTACATATTATCCAATCGAATAAAAAAGATGGTTGAATAGAACGAATATCTTTGTTATGTACGGTCATCCTTTGGTTCCACGGAGAAGATCGGAAATTATCATTGGCCTGTATACATGCATTTTCGTCAAGTTCGATGGCAGTTATATTTGCCGTACAACCCTGGGCTAACATTAAGGAAAGCAATCCTGTTCCGGTACCAATATCAAGAATGTTATTGGTTTTCTGATGAATTAAAGAGGAAGTATAAGCGCCCTGGATGCAGGCATCAGTGCAAACCTTCATGGCACATTTATCCTGGAAAACAGTAAACTCTTTGAATGAAAAATAATTATTGGGCATAATTACCATTCGGCACGAGCCAGAGGTTTAACATTTAAAGGTGAAAAATCTTTTTGTAAAAATTTATAATAAGCGGTAATGGCGATCATACCAGCATTATCTGTACAATATTCAAATCTGGGAATGAATGTATTCCATTTCATGGTTTCACCCATTTCTGCAAATGCTTTTCGTAATCCGCTGTTGGCACTTACACCACCTGCAATCGCAATATTTTTAATACCTGTTTGCAGTGCAGCTTTCTTTAATTTATTCAATAAGATCGTTACGATGCGGTGCTGAACAGATGCACAGATATCGGCGAGGTTTTCTTCTATGAATTTTGCACGCATGTCCGGCGTTACACTATTCACTTCCCTGTAAATATTGGATTCACCTGCATTCTGTAAAAAATAAAGTATAGAAGTTTTTAATCCGGAAAAACTAAAATCAAGTCCATCAATTTTAGGCTCCGGAAATTTAAATTTATTGGGATCACCTTCCTTTGCATATTTATCTACCAACGGGCCGCCGGGATAGGGAAGGCCGATCAGTTTTGCAGATTTATCAAATGCTTCACCTGCTGCATCATCAATGGATTGCCCCAGTATTTCAAGGTCATGTGGTGCCCTGCACAATACGATCTGTGTATGTCCGCCGCTGACAGTTAAACACAGAAAAGGAAATTCAGGTGCAGGATCTTCAATAAGGTTGGCGAGTACATGTGCCTGCATGTGGTTCACCGATATCAGCGGTTTATCAAAAGCAAGTGCCAGGGATTTTGCAAACTGAGCACCTACCAGTAGACAACCGATCAATCCAGGAGAACTGGTAAAAGCAAAAGCATCCATTTCATTAACCTTCATGCCTGCCTTATCCAGTGCTGCTTTTACAACGGGTACGATATGCTGCATATGCGCTCTGCCTGCCAGTTCGGGAACCACGCCTCCGTATTGCTCGTGAATTTTTTGAGTAGCAACAATGTTTGATAAAATTTCCCCATCCACACAAACGGAGGCAGATGTTTCGTCACAGGAAGATTCTATGGCTAATATGCGGATCATAATTACAAAGATAGGATTGGTTAAGAACGAATGGCCACCACCGGATCTAATTTGGCTGCCTGTGATGCTGGAATAATTCCTGCCAGAATTCCTACGATCACACATACCAGTACAGTAGTGATCAACATGGGCAGAGATATAAATACAGGAAAATTCAGCGGGCCCGAAAGAATGAGTGTAAGTATCCACACAAAAAATAATCCGATCGCCCCGCCTAAAATACATAGGAGGGCAGCTTCCAGTAAAAATTCAAAAAGGATCGTTTTCCTTTTTGCACCGATCGCCTTTTTAAGTCCGATCACCGACGTACGTTCCTTCACGGTAACAAACATAATATTGGCAATTCCAAACATACCAACTATAAGACTGAGTCCGCGGGAAGAAGATAATTT
>JANNZE010000417.1:0-3408 GCA_031410455.1 Chitinophagaceae bacterium
AAAAAAAGCGGCTCACGGGGTTGGAATCCGTGAACCGCAATTTCTTTGTTTTAGATCGGTATTAGATGCGCTAACATTTTGTACCGATCGAGTTTCTTTTAGCTCGGTATTCTTCATGACGTTCACCGAGCGATTGCAAAACAAAGATATAGCAAGCTTGTGAAATTTCACAAGCTTTTTTTATTTAAAACATTGAGAACGAAGGGCTTATTTAACATAATATTAATTATAGGAATATATTTTACATTTAAATACCCGATATTTGCAACATGGAATTATTTCAGGAACAACTTAAGAAGCTCAGAATCAATCAATTGAATGAAATGCAAAAAGCTGTATTACAATCTATTGAAACAGAAAATAAAATAGTTCTTCTTTCCCCAACTGGTTCCGGTAAAACACTGGCTTTCTTATTACCCTTACTGGCATCCATTAATAACCGCCCGAATGTTATACAGGGATTGATCATAGCGCCATCCCGTGAACTGGTATTACAGATCGAATCTGTGATCAAACAATTTCAGCCGGCTTATAAAATTACCGTTTGTTATGGCGGCCATAAACGGGAAATCGAAGAAAATAACCTGATCCAGCCACCATCTGTCATCATCGGAACACCCGGACGCCTGGGTGATCATATCCGTAGAAAAAATATCGATCTCAGCAATATTGACTTCCTGATCGTGGATGAATTTGACAAATGCCTCGAACTTGGCTTTACAGAAGAAATGAATTTTATCTACGAAAACCTTCCTAAAACTATAACCAAACGTTTATTAACGTCTGCCACCAACATGGAATCCCTGCCTGGTTTTGTAGATATGGCGGATGCCAAAACCATCAATTTCCTGCCTGAGGTTCAACAAAAAACCGAAGCTCTTTCTGTCAAAACTGTTTTGTCGGATGATAAAGACAAATTACAGACATTATTCAGGCTGTTATGCTTTGTGAAAAATACAAGCTCCATCGTCTTTTGTAATCACCGCGAATCCGTTGAACGTGTGAGTGAATTTTTGAAAGATCAAAAAATGGTGAATGTTTTTTACCATGGCGGTATGGAACAAATGGAACGTGAATCAGCTTTGGCCAAATTCAGAAATTCTTCTTCGGATGTTCTGGTTACTACTGACCTGGCCAGCCGTGGTTTGGATATTGCCGACATACGGAACATTATTCATTATCATTTGCCGAATGATGAATCTTCATTCACACACCGAAACGGCCGTACAGCCAGAATGAATGCAACCGGAAATGTATATGTGATCTATTCTGAAGATGAAAAATTGCCGGCTTACATTAAAGATGTTGCCGAACCAACAGATATTCCCCGTGAAATGCCCTTGCCGGATAAACCCAAATGGACAACCCTGTTCATTGCATCCGGTAAAAAACATAAGATCAATAAAATGGACATCGTTGGATTCCTTTCTAAAAAAGGTGAATTGAAAAGCGATGATATCGGTTTGATCGAAGTGAAAGATTTTACTTCTTTTGTTGCTGTTCGTAAAACAAAGGTTCCTTTTTTACTGGAACACATCAAAGATGAAAAAATGAAAAATCAAAAAGTAAAATTCTCCGTGGCTAAATAAATCAATCATCCAAATTGATTTTATTTTTTATCTCATTCACATAGCTAATGATTGTTTGCTCGAATTCATTCGCCTGGCCGAACATGAATTCATGGGCAACCGGCATAACATAAACAGGAAGGTCACTCAGTTCTGATCCGAATTTTTCCAGCCGTACACCATCCTTTTCTGTGGTCAGAATTATTTTGTCAACCCCGGTCAATGCATTGTAATGTGCTTTGATATCCCTGAGATCGTCGCTGGTGAAAATGTGATGATCATTATATTTCAACATATCATACGTTGATACTTTTGCTGTAAGCATATCTTTCAACGGCTTAGGGTTGGCGATACCTGATACCAGCAAAACCTGCTGATGATTTTGCAGAATGATCTCTGATGAATGGAATAAATGAACAGGGTTTTTATATACAAGTCTGGTAAAATAAATTTTCTGATGCTGTAGCGGATGTAACTCACGGATGATCGCATCTCTTTCTTCTTCTGTAAGATCAGATTTACATTTTGTTACAATAATGATACTGGCTCTACCTGCACTTGACTTCACATCACGCAAATCGCCGGAAGGCATCATAAAATCCCGTGTGTATAAATTTTTAAATTCGGTAAGTAAAATATTTATGCCAGCCTGGATACTTCTGTGCTGAAATGCATCATCCAGGATAATCACCTCCGTATCCGGACGATCCTGCAATAACTGAGGAATTGCCACCAGCCGCTCCTCTCCCACAGCAACTGTAATATCCGGGAACTTCTGGTGAATCTGCATAGGTTCATCCCCAATATCAATAGCCGTGGTTTTCTCGGTGGCCAATGCATAGCCTTTTGTCTTTCTTTTATATCCACGGCTGAGTGTTGCCGTTATGTATCGTTTTTTTAATAAGACTACAAGGTATTCTGTCATGGGTGTTTTACCGGTTCCTCCCACCGCAAGGTTACCAATACAAATCAATGGAAAATTGAATGTAGCTGATCGCAGGATCTTTTTATCGAACATCCAGTTGCGTATTACTATTACGATCCAGTAGAGAACCGCAAATGGAAACAACAGGTATCTGAAACTTTTAAGCAAATTTTTTATTTATATAAAACTATAGCTTTCATTTGGTGTAATAACATAATGCAGCGAAACATCATACTGATCCACATCATCCACAAACTCAACAGGATCAAAATAACATAAACCTACTGTGATACAATCTTCAGGCAATTTTTTAAAAACCGGTCGTAATATCCTTTACCATATCCCACTCGATTTCCCTGTGTATCAAAAGCAAGTAAAGGAACCAATACCATATCTATATCTTCTTCATCCACTTCGGTTCCACCTGAAGGTTCTTCTATTCCAAAATCATTCAGTTTAAAAATGGTGTTGTCATTTGTAATAACCGGGAACATTTTTTCTCCGTCTATAACCGGGTAATGAAACACAAACTCCGGGTTTATGAAATGACAGTAACGCATGATCAGCGATGGGTCCATTTCATTCAGTTTCGGGGTAAAGGCATACATCATAAGCCTGGCGGGAATACCAATACCGGAGCGCTGGAATTGTATCAGCATGAGATCTTCCAGTTTATCTTTCTCCGTATCAGATAAAGCTATTCTTTTTTGTTTGAACACATTCCTGATGTCTGATTTCAACATAATTAATCCTGTACAAAAATGGAAAATATTGTTGTACCATAATTACGTTCTGTACGATACAAAGGAAAATTTTTATAGTTATTCCGGGGAGTATGCTCTAATACAAACCATCCATCTTTTTTGAGCAGTTTCTTTTCTGCAACTTTCCGAGGCAGATCATCAATGGTGGTCA
>JANNZE010000418.1:0-3421 GCA_031410455.1 Chitinophagaceae bacterium
CAGGATTCATCAAAGGAAGAAAAATAAAACACAGGGATATTTTCTTTTGCTGACCATAACTGCGTATTAATAAAATAATCCCTTGCCGATTTCATCGAAGGTAAGGCGCCTTTACAATTTTCACCCATACCCGGCCAGCCTGTCTCTGTAATGATGACCTCTTTACCATTTGCTGCCGCTTTTGCCTGTTGATACATCGCTTTCATGTAGTCTAATGAATTTTCAAAAGGACAACCTTCCCAGAACGGATAACAATTGCACAAAATCACATCACACAATGCTGTAATTGCAGGGCGGTTTGAAAATTCATAATAAGCATCCACATAGCTGACCGGAATGCCGGGCAGTGCTGCTTTTACTTTTTGAATGTAATCCAGCAATTCATTTTCCGTTAAATCTTTACGGTACATTACTTCATTACCAACTGCGGCAATATCAACATATCCATCTTTTGCCAGTTGAATTAAACCTTCTATTTCCCGCTGATTTACTGCTGCATCTTTTCCCAGCCATGCTCCCACCAATGTTTTTAAACCCAGTTCTTTTGCCACCTTGGGTATCCATTCATTTCCTTCCGTGCAGGAAAAAGAACGTATCCATTTTGTGTGCGGTTTCAATATCTCCATCCGGCGCCTTACCTGTTCTTCAGAAATAATATCCCCGGGCTTTTGTCCTTCTTCATATAAACTGAAACAAAAACCATGCACCCCGTTTTGAATTATCTCCTCAAATAAATCCTTCAATTTTTCTTCCGTTTCGCCTGACACAAAACTTTCACCGGGTGTTGTCTGCAATGAAAGCAGGTGGTCATTTCTGTATGACATATATCGATTTTAATATTTTAGTTTTTCATCTTTATCCCAGATTCCCCAACGTGCACCAACTGCACCTTCTGCTTTTTCTTTCCAGCTTTCATCGAATGAAGAAAAATAGAAGAGCTCTGTATTTTTAGCTTTTGCCCATTCCTGCACAGCTATAAAATATTTCATTGCATTCAGCATCGAAGGTTCTGCAGCTTCCACTTTTTGTCCTGTAGTTGGCCAGCCCGTTTCGGTTACAATGATCTTTTTTCCTTTGGCTGCGTTCTGCGTTAACGTTATCATGTTATCAATATAAGAAATTGCATAAAGATTATCAGCACCTTCCCAGAAAGGATAGCAGTTTGCTAAAATGACATCGCATGCATCAACCAATGCCGGCCTGTCGAGAAACTGGTAATAAGCATCCACATATCCCACCGGAATGGAGGCTGGCAAGGCTTCTCTTACTCTCCTGATGTATTGTAATAATTCCTGTTCAGAAATTTCACCGCGGTGCAATACTTCATTTCCTACAGCAGCTATATTTACCTGTCCAGCCTTTGCTAAATTGATCAGTGTTTGGATTTCCTTTTCATTTCTTTCTTTGTCATTACTGATCCATGCACCGGCCAGCGTTTTTAATTTTTTCTGGATAGCGATTCCCGGTATCAGTTCATTGCCTCCTGTACAGGAGAAAGTCCTGATCCATTTTGTATGTGGCGTTATGATGTTCAGTCTCCTGCGAATCTGGGCCTCTGATAAGTTATCGTCTACGTCCTGTCCTTCCGTATAAGGGCTGAAGCAAAATCCATGGATCCCTTCATTTAATATTTCTGAAAACTGTAACCGGATTTCTGCTTCGCTTTTTGAACTTAAGTTGATGCCGGTAATAGTATTCAGAGAATTTCCTTTCAGTGAAATCATTTTTCCCGGGATATAGGCAGATGATAGTTTTTTTGCCGGGCTTTTTCTTGCTGCTAATTCTTTTTTGATGTCATTTGCTTTTTTCTCTGTGAGATCATAGTCCCACATCACCCACATGGCTGTTAAGGTGCCTAAAATTGGCAGGCCGGAGAAAAACAACCTAAGACCTGTAACCGCTCCTTCTGTTTGTGTGGCAGCACTGGTATCAAACCCTACCATCGACATGATAATGCCTGTTAATAGACCTGCAATAGCAAATCCGAATTTCACCATCCACCAATAGATGGCCCCGAAAATTCCTTCCCTTCGTTTACCGGAATTCAGTTCATCCATATCGCAAACATCAGCGGTCATTGACATCATTAAAGTAAACAAACTACCAATCCCGAAGGAAAAGAAAGGCAGCGCAAATAAAAACATATAAGGCTTACCTGGTATAAATAAAAACCACAGTAAAATGTATCCGAAAATGGATATGGACTGACAGATCAGAAAAGCTTTCTTCTTCTCCATCATTTTTGAAATTTTCGCAACAACAGGTATTACCATAAATGTGGTGGCTAAGGCACCTATGCTTCCAAAAAGTGTGGGCCAGATACCAGCTTTAGCAGCATTACCGCTAAAGAGATAATACACTACAATAAAAAAAGTAAATCCGGCTACTGTATTAAAGGCATTAAAAATGAGGAAAGTGGCAATACATAATTTCCTGAAAGGTTTTATCACAAAAGCTTCTTTAAAACTTACCAGGATCTCTTTTAAGCTGCCACCAATTGTTTTAATGGTTAAGGGTTTAAGACTGTGATCATGTTTTGTTGATTTTGCTTTAATAAAAATGGCTGGCACCATCGCCAGTATCATACAGGAAATGCCCACCCAAACAGCCAGCGTTCTTGTTGCCGTATCTGCGTTCGGAAACCATTTGGGATCATACATCACCACCCAGAACCAGGGAGCAATCACCCAGGCCCACTGCCCTATCCATTGCGAAATGGCCATGATGTTGGTGCGCTCATGAAAATCATCACTCATTTCATATCCCATAGCCACATAAGGAACACTGAAAATGGAAAGCCCGAGGTAAAAAACAAAAGACCAGGAAAGGAAGAAATAAAAATTATAATTCACGCCATTTTCCCTGTGCAATTGCCACATGATCATAAATGTTATTCCCATAATGATGGAACCAATAAAAACATATTGCCTTCTTCTTCCCCAATTGGATTTGGTGTTGTCTGTTACAAAGCCCATGATCGGATCAAAAAAAGCATCTACTATTCTTGGGGCGAAATACAATACACCCCACATCCAGGCAGGGAACTTCAGATCTTCTACCAGCACCACCATAAAAATACCAAGGGCTGCAGGAAACATCTGGTTGGCAAGCATGCCTAATCCAAAGGCAATTTTCTGCACCATGGGTACAGCTGTTGCTGTGGAAGAATTTGCTGTTGACATATTATGGCAGTTTAGTTTTTGTATATAATTATTTGATAACTACGGTCTGTATGGCTTTGCCTGCAATGTGTAAATAAGTTGATTTTTCATTTAAATTCAGCGTTATATTTTTTTCCTTTTCACCCGGGTTGAACAATATCACCACAACAGATCCATCGGGATTTTTTGCAGCCGTTACCTTTAATTCCTTATCCCGATTTTCAAACCCAATTCTTATTGCACCAGGACGAATAAATCTG
>JANNZE010000419.1:0-2816 GCA_031410455.1 Chitinophagaceae bacterium
ATTCTTATACGTTTAATGAAACCTGGAAAAAAGAAGTTGAAACAGATATGTCTATTCCCAAAGGCGCCGGCGCCATCGTTTCTACACCAACAGATTTAGTAAAGTTTATTGAAAGTTTATTTGCGGGGAAATTGATTTCCCTGCGGAGTGTAGAACAAATGAAAACTATAAAAGACAATTACGGAATGGGAATGTTTTCCATTCCATTTTATGACAAAAAAGGTTTCGGACATTCCGGCGCTATAGACGGATTTACATCGATTTTATATTATTTCCCTACCGATAAATTGTCACTTGCCATTACTTCAAACGGACAGATATATGATAATAACAATATTGCCATTGCTGCATTAAGTGCTTATTATAATAAACCTTTTGACATTCCCACATTTACAAATATTATTACAAAAACCGAAGAATTAAATCAATATACAGGTGTTTATTCCAGCCCTGATTTTCCATTAAAAATATCCATCACAAAAGATGATTTAATTTTAATTGCCCAGGCAACAGGGCAGTCTGCATTTCCACTTGATGCAGTAGCAAAAGATATATTTGAATTTAAACCGGCAGGAATTAAATTAACATTCATTCCAGGATCAAAACAAATGATTTTAAAACAGGGTGCAGGCAATTTCACGCTAACGAAAAATTAAGTTCCTTTTGTAAGATTAACTGAATCACGATGTTGATTTAAAAAACTGTAAAGCAAACCGGAGAACTATCAAACGGGATAATTTACATTTTTCTATTCCATTAGGCTTAACTTTTGTATAGCATTCATTTACATGTCAGAATTCAATAAACTTCCTCAAATAACTATTGCCTTCTGGCTGATGAAGATATGAGCCACCACGTTAGGAGAAACAGCAGGCGATCTGTTATCCATGACCTTAATTGTGGGATATGCTTTGAGTTCAGCGATTTTACTGAGTTTCTTTTTTATAACCGTGATCATACATTTACGCACAAAAAAAATACATTCCCTTTATTTACTGTCTGGTTATTTTAGCAACCAGTACTGCCGGCACTACTATGTCTGATTTTATGGACAGAACACTTGCACTAGGCTATGCAACAGGATCTTTAATATTATCTTCCCTACTGGTAGTTATTTTATTTATCTGGAAAATTTGAGAAAAATCACTTTCCGTTTCCAACATCCAATCGCTGTGTGATGAAATGTTTTATTGGACCGCGATTCTTATTTCAAATACTCTTGGAACTGCATTAGGCGATTTTTTAGCAGATGATTCCGGGCTTGGTTTTCTCGGTGGAGCCGTACATTTTGGCAGTTTATTGTTGTTGACTGTAATGGCCTATTATTTTAGCCGTATTTCCCATATCGTTTTATTTTGGATAGCCTTTGTATTGACCCGTCTTTTTGGTGCAACGTTCGGCGACCAGTTGACGAAAACTACAGAAAAAGGAGGATTGAATTTAGGAACCATTGGATCATCAATTGTGTTGTTTGTGATCCTGTTAAGTTTAGTAATTATTGAAACCCGGAAGTTGATTTTACATAAAGAAGTTCGCAGATAAATTTCAGATCCTTTTATTAAAGGTGAACAACACCGGCTAAACGCAGGCAACAAAAAAACGATCACATCCTATTTTGCCTGAAACTTTTTTGCATCAGGATGCGGAAGGATAAAAAAAAACGCAGGTTTTACGTGCGTTTTTTTATCAATAGTTACAGGTTTTTTATCTCCACACAAAATTACTAAGTGATACATAATGCCTGCCATTTGCTTCCCAAATATTATAAGTAGAAGGATAATAAGTATTGGAAGGAGCATAAGAAGAAGGCTGCGGATAATCTTTATTAACGGTAGCTCCCGAAGCAAGGAATTCCTTAGTAATCATGGGTTCAATAAAAATAACGTCACCATTGTTGGAACCGTAAATCATAGTATAAGTGAATGCTGAAAAAGTGGGCGGCAATTCCGGTGAGGAAGGATCCAGCCAGTGTGTTCCCATATTAGGAACAGGACCGGCATTGATCACATAAGAAGCAGGCAAATATCCCGCAGCAGGAGGCGCTGTAGGAAGGCTGGTGATCATCATTTGTTCTGCAACAGGAATTTTATAAAAATGAATATCAAAATGAGGAACCGTATAAATACCTGCAGGTTCATGTCCTTCCGGATTCCAATCCACCATCACATGATCAAATGGTGTTATCGCCTTAACTTTCTGATGAAGCGATAACATAAATGTATTTGTTTCAAATGCAGTTGGATCGGTTGAAAGATTATCCAGCGCACCTACACCATATTCCACTCCTATTGCCATAGGCGTATTGTTGGATCTTTTGATGTTAGCCCAGGTGCGTATCCAACCGTTTCCCATTTCAACGGTTGGCCCATAAAAGGTATTGTAATCTAATGACCCCCTCGCAGCTGATTGAGGAAGTATTACTCTCTCAGATCCTGCATCTGTTGGCGGCAATAATGGCTGGCTGTTTTTCTGACAGGAAGTTATTAAGGCAATTGCCATAATGGGAATTACAAGTTTGCGTAAAAGTTGTGCTTTTTGCATGACGATTAATTAAAAGATGATGTAATAAAAAATTCCCGGAGCCTGAGGTAAGTGTAGTTAATCGTAGAATCTGGTATTGGAAATAGTAACTAAAAGATAAACTAAATAATTTAAAAATTCTTCATTTTAAAAAGGAACAGCCTCTGCAGGTAAGGAATTATCATCTTAAAATATTCCATTTCAAAAACATGCTTATGACTGATCAGCATTTTAAAGTGAAGAATTTTTAAATTATTTAGTTTATCTTTTAGTTACTATTTCCAATACCAGATTCT
>JANNZE010000420.1:0-3235 GCA_031410455.1 Chitinophagaceae bacterium
CCCACTGCAGCTTACCAGGAATTTACAGTGGATAATTATAAGGAAGGAATAGATTATATCCGCCGGCATACATTACCCATTGTTTTAAAAGCTGATGGTCTTGCCGCAGGCAAAGGAGTACTGATCTGCAACAATCACCTGGAAGCACTCGCAGAATTTGAACTGATGATCCTGCAGTCAAAATTCGGTGAATCCGGAAATAAAGTAGTGATAGAAGAATTTCTGGAAGGTATAGAAATGAGTGCATTCATTCTTACCAATGGAAAAGATTATATTCTTTTGCCCGAAGCAAAAGATTATAAACGTATTGGTGAAAATGATAAAGGGCTGAATACCGGCGGAATGGGCGCAGTGAGCCCTGTGCCGTTTTATGATGATGCATTGCGGAAGAAAGTTTTAGAGAAGATCATTCAGCCTACGATCGATGGATTGCAACAGGAAAAAATTGAGTACACCGGTTTCATCTTTTTTGGTTTGATGATCAGGGATAATGAGCCGATGGTGATAGAATACAATTGCCGGTTAGGTGATCCTGAAACAGAAGTAATCATTCCAAGAATTAAAAACGACCTGGTAGAGATACTGCTGGCCGTTTTTGAAAATAATTTTGCTGATGTAAAAATTGATACCGACGAAAGAGCGGCAGCCACCGTTGTTGCCGTGAGCGGAGGCTATCCGGGCCTTTTCAAAACAGGTTTAGAAATTCATGGGATCAGTTCTATACATCCGCAGGAAACACTGATTTTCCATTCAGGTACCCTGTATGATGATGGAAAACTCATCACCAACGGAGGAAGAGTATTAGCGGCCACTTCCCTTGGAGAAAACATCCGGGAAGCGGCAGAGATCTCCACCTATAACCTGGAACAGATATATTTTGAAGATATATATTTCAGAGTTGATATAGGTTTTGAATTCAGGGAAAAATAATTGCCGGAAATATTAAATTACCCACTAAATAAATTAGTAATCGTACAAACTGCTGAAAAGCCGGGCAGTAAAGTGATCACAACAATATTTTAACGTTGTTAAATCCAATAAATTACACCAACTTTGCTGGTACTCAAAATACCCCTGAGGATACTACAAAATATGGGCATATTCAACTTTTTTACGCAGGAAATAGCTGTCGATCTGGGAACCGCAAATACATTAATTATCCATAATGATGAAGTTGTTGTAAATGAGCCATCCATTGTTGCGCTCGACAGGAACAATCCCAAAAATCTTTTAGCGGTTGGTAAAAAAGCATTGATGATGCATGAAAAGACGCATGAAAGTATCCGTACGGTGCGTCCTTTGAGAGACGGGGTGATTGCTGATTTTAATGCAGCGGAATTAATGATCCGGGAAATGATCAAAATGATCTATCCGAAAAAACCATTGTTTGCGCCGAGCTGGAGAATGATGATCTGTATTCCGAGCAGTATCACTGAGGTAGAGAAACGTGCAGTAAGAGACAGTGCGGAACAGGCTGGTGCAAAAGAAGTTTATCTTATACACGAACCAATGGCGGCTGCACTTGGTATTGGTATTGACGTGGAAGAACCAGTTGGAAATATGATCATTGATATCGGGGGCGGAACCACCGGCATTACGGTAATTGCCCTTGCTGGTATCGTTTGTGACCAGAGTATCAGGATCGCCGGTGATGAGTTTACTGCAGATATCATGGAAGCTTTACGCCGTTATCATAGTTTACTGATCGGCGAACGTACAGCAGAACAGATCAAAATTCAAATCGGTGCGGCTATGAAAGACCTGGATTCACCGCCTGATGATATTCCGGTAAACGGAAGAGACCTTGTAACAGGTATTCCAAAACAGGTAATGGTAAGTTACCAGGAAGTAGCGGAAGCACTTGATAAAAGTATTTTTAAAATTGAGGAAGCCATCCTGAAAGCTTTGGAAACCACACCACCCGAACTGGCAGCAGATATTTATCGCAGGGGTTTATACATTACCGGGGGTGGTGCATTACTGAGAGGCCTGGATAAAAGACTGACTGCAAAGATCAAATTGCCGGTTCATGTAGCCGATGATCCATTGAAAAGTGTGGTTCGAGGTACAGGTATCGCATTGAAAAATTACGACAGGTTTCCATTCGTAATGCGTTAATCATAAACTGCATCAACCCTTACAATAAATGAAATCTTAAGGTGCGAAACATCTTTCTGTTTATTCGCCGTTATTTTAATTTTTTACTATTTATAGTCTTACAGATTGTAAGCATCTATTTTATTGTTCATTACAGCAAATACCACGAAGCTGCATTTGACAACATCACCAACCAGGCCACGGGAAAGATCAATGCACGTTACAACGCGGTAGAAAATTATTTTCAGTTAAAAAAAACTAATGATTCCCTGCTGATTGCCAATGAGCGTTTGTATAATAAGCTCAAACAGGATTTTGATCTGCCGGATACCATCAGCAAATCTTATATAGACACATTCAGAATTGATTCCCTCCTTCAGTACAGGAGATATACTTACATCGGTGGAAAAGTGGTTTCCAATTCTGTGGTGTCTCAGAATAACTTTCTGATCCTGGCCAAAGGAAGAAAAGAAGGTTTGAAAGACAACCGCGGAGTGGTGGATCAGAATAATAATGTGGTGGGACGTATTACAGAAGTGTCAGATGATTATGCAGTGGTGATGAGCCTGTTACATAAAGATAGCCGCATCAGCGGTAAAATATTAAAGACCGGAGAAACCGGAACCGTTATATGGGATGGTGAAGAACCGAATTATGTTACTTTAATCGGAATTGCAAAAAGTGTAAGGTTGTCAAAGGGTGATTCCATCATTACAAGCGGTTTCAGTACCACCTTTCCAAAAGGTTTGCTGATAGGAAAAGTGGAAGCCGTGTACAAGGAATCCGCCACCAATAATCTTCGCATCAAACTGAAAACGGCCGCTAATTTTTACAGTATACAATATGCTTATGCAATAGATAATGTGCATACAGAACCGGTTAAAGATCTTTTGGATAAATTAAAAAAGCAGCAATAATGAGCCTTCTGGTAAAAAATATTGTACGTTTTATTCTATTTATCCTTTTCCAGGTTTTTGTACTGGACAAGATCCGGCTGCACCAGATGATAACGCCTTACATTTATTTTACTTTCATACTGTGGATGCCCTTTAATATGAGCAGAAGCCTGCAGATGATCATTGCTTTTGCTTTGGGTTTTACAATGGACAGTTTTCGGCTGCATCCAGGCTTTCATGCA
>JANNZE010000421.1:0-1615 GCA_031410455.1 Chitinophagaceae bacterium
GATGGGAAGTATTATTACACAAACAGGTGCACCGGTAATAAATGTAAGTACTATTACAAGTGCTTCTGTTTCCTCAGTGAAGATCATGTATGGCGTTCCCGGAAGTGGTACCAATGCCGTTTCTTTAACAAGTGGTTCGGGAAGTACTTTGAACTATACGGATAATGGACTTATTTCCGGTAATACAAGGTATTACTACCTGGATATCACAGAAACCGATGGAAAAAGAATCATTACTGCACCTATATGGTACACACGCCAGTAACAACGTATAGCATTGCCGTATATGTGTATAACTTAATGAAGAAATAACATTAAATCATTTGCCGGAGAAACAATAGAGGTGTACTTTCGCCGCGGTTTTTCATAGGATATTGGATTTAAAGCGGGACTAGATTTCTATCTTGGTCCCTTTTTTTATGCCCTTCCTTTTTCAGGCATCCGTCAAATGGTAAATTCTACACCTGGAAAGCGAAAAGGAAGTTTACATCCGGTTTTAAAATGATTTTTGATTTTACGCTTTATTTTCCCGGAAAACGTTGCAGATATCAACCCTTTTTTACTTATTTTTGCCTCCCGCCGGAATTTATTCCTGCAAAGGGCCTATAGCTCAGTTGGTTAGAGCACCTGACTCATAATCAGGTGGTCCCTGGTTCGAGCCCAGGTGGGCCCACTTAAAAATCAAGCACTTATAACAGTTAAAGTTGTAAGTGCTTTTTTGTTTGCAAACATTTGCAAAAAATGGACGAAAAATATTTATGAATTTCCGTGTTTAATCAGATCATTTGTTTGAGTATCATAACTGCCATTTATTAATGCTCCCCAGAGGAATTTTAAATCACCTAAAGTTGTTATGCCTGATTACAAAGAATGAGGAATGAATAATAATTTTTAAAAAGCGGTTTCAATGATGAAACATGCAGGAATTTTTATACAAATTGTAAATTGATTGATACTGATTTAAAAGAAAATTGACGTAAATATTTGCCGGTGATGAGTATTGCTGAAGAAAACAATGGAGTATATTTTAATCATAATAAAATGAGTGTTAAATGAATTTTAATTTACTTATAGAAAATCTTACGAATCCGGCATTATTATTTTTCGTGTTAGGCATTATTGCCGTGTATGTGAAAAGCGATCTGGAAATACCGCCTAACTCATCTAAATTCATCTCCCTTTACTTATTATTTTCTATCGGATTTAAAGGAGGACAGGAGTTGTCGCATGAAACGTTTACAAGTGAAATAGGATGGTCGATGATGTTTGGAATATGCATTTCTGCAATCATTCCTTTATATACTTTTTTTATTCTTAAAAGAAAATTGAATGTATTTGATGCAGGTGCTATTGCAGCAGCATATGGATCGGTAAGTGCAGTTACTTTCGTAACCGCGGTTTCCTATCTGGAAAGCCAGCAAATGGTTCTTCATGGGCATATGGTAGCTATCATGGCGTTGATGGAATCTCCCGCCATCATAATAGGATTGGTTTTGATTTCTCTTTTTGATAAAGATGAAACAACGGCTAAAATTCAAATTCCAACAGTGATAAAACATTCCCTTACAAATGGCAGTGTTTTATTAATTCTGGGAAGTCTGGTAATTGGTTTGTT
>JANNZE010000422.1:0-4303 GCA_031410455.1 Chitinophagaceae bacterium
AAAGAAATGACCGAGTTGGCCGGCGAGTAAATGTTCTCCCTCAAAATTCATTACAGCAGTTTTGTTTAATTGACAACCGTTTCATCAAATCCCTTTTGCAATTTTTCTTTATCATCTTTGTATTTGCTCGGGCATTTTAAAAGAATTTCTTTACATTCAAAATGATCTTTCTGCATATTTCCTTTCATCACGATCCTTTCACTTTTTTCCAGATCAGTGGGTTTGCTGTTGCGGTATACCACTTTGGTTTTGCCACCAAGGCTGTCTGTAGCATAAAACGTTAAATAATTAGGATTGTTCGCGGGATCATATTCGATCGGCTGTGAAAGGTCGAGCCGGGCGATCATGTGCACAAATTTTCCTTCTTTTTTCTTTGCTGAATCAATTGTGTCATAGGTGGAAAAATCAACAGAATACGCTAATAAACAGCCGATAAGAGCGGCGATTCCGATCAAAATGGCGATATGTGTTTTTTTCATATTTCTCCCGAGGATCCGGGTATTTGCAGGAACAGAATTTTTTCTGCCCTGATTTTTCGCAAAGTTAGATGAAAACCAAGTTTAAAATACTGTTCTTCGTCATTTTAACGGGCACATAATCCTTACAAAGCTATATTTGCAAAAATTTTTCTTGTACGATGACTGATCTTTCTCAATTCGACCCGAACTCCGTAGGAAATCCCAATAATAATGTGTTCGGTTTACCTTTTTCAGAAGAGGATGCAAAGCTGGTGATCCTTCCTATACCATGGGAAGTGACAGTAAGTTATAATGCCGGAACGGCCCGTGCTCCGGACCATATTTTTAAAGCCAGTTTACAGGTAGATCTTTTTGATCCTGAAATTAAAGATGCATGGAAACAGGGTTATTACATGCGTAAGCCTGATAAAAAAATACTTACAAAAAGTGATTATTTAAGAAAAGAAGCAGAATTATATATCAACTATATTTCTCACGGAGAGAAAGTGGAAGATAATAAGTTCATGTGCAAGACCATGAAGGAGATCAATGCAGGAAGTTCATTTCTGAATGACTGGGTGTATCAGCAAACAAAAGAATTGCTGGATCAGGATAAATTAGTGGTACTCCTCGGTGGCGATCACAGCACACCATTCGGTTATTTCAAAGCCGTGGCAGAAAAAAATAAAGAATTTGGCATTCTTCAGATTGATGCACATTGCGATCTGCGAGAAGCTTATGAAGGTTTTGTGTATTCTCATGCTTCCATCATGTACAATTCACTGGAACAAATTCCGGAAATAAAAAAACTGGTGCAGGTTGGCATACGCGATTATTGTGAAGAAGAACTGGATTATATCAACAACAGCAAAGGCCGGGTAAAAACTTTGTTTGATAAAGATATTAAGGAAAGACAATTTGAAGGGGATACGTGGAAGATGATCGTGGATGAAATCATTAATGAATTGCCACAAAATGTTTTCATCAGTTTTGATATTGACGGACTGGATCCTAAATTATGTCCGCATACCGGTACTCCGGTGCAGGGCGGTTTCCAGACGGAACAGGTATTCTACCTTATCAAAAATTTATTGAAGAGCGGAAAGAAAATTATTGGTATAGATCTGAATGAAGTAGGAGTGAGTCATGACGAATGGGATGAAAACGTTGGTGCAAGAGTATTGTACAAACTCTGTAACTTTTTTATAGCGAGTAATAACACGCATGCAACAATTTGAGATCAGTCTGAAAGATAACCGCCAAAACCGTTATCTGAATTTTCTGCTGTTTTCAATACTGCTGAATGTGATGCTGTTCTCCTGGATGTTATCAACCGCCACTCATTTTTATATAATGATAGCAGGCCTTGTATTTTCTGTTTTATCAGTTGTGCTGCACGTTTCAAAAAAATGGAATAAAATTGTTTTTTCTCCGCATTATCTGCTTATCGTTTTTGTGCTTTGCTGGATAGCAGAATTGGAATGGCTGCCCGCTTTGCTGAATATCATTTTTATTTTTTCTGCAGTATATCTCAATAAAAAGATCTTGATCACTGTGAATGTTGATGGCATGATCATTCACTCCTATCCAAAAAAAATATTTGCCTGGAAAGAGACAGATAATGTGCTTATCAAAGACGGATTGATGACCATCGATCTGTTGAATAATAAATTATTTCAGTTCGTCATTGAGGAAGTTCTGGTTAATGAAAATGATTTTAACGATTTCTGCAAGAACTGTATTTCTGCTAATAGACCGATTAACCAACAAAGTGATAATTTTGCATCATGATTAATTCCTCTCCCTATTTATTATACTCCGACGGAAATGGGAATATTTTCGAAGACACCTCCTTATTTGTAACAGGAAGAAGTGGCTGGGATGCTGTTCCTGTTCCTTTGGAAGAATGGATCGCATTACCAGAGGGCGGACAATTATATGAATTACCGGGAAGAAGAGGAATTGGAATTGATTCTGTTACAGGGGAGATGCGCATTTGTGAAAAAGGCTGGGCAGTTGCAGCATTCATACCACCGGCGCACACAGGTTTTTACCTGGCTGCTTATGAAACATTAAAAGATGCACCAACACTTCCTTTATTCTGTTATACGGCAGCAGGCTGGAAAGATGATGTGATCTATGTTCCAGCCACACGAATAGAGCAGGATATCCGCCAGGAATGTGAAGGATTTGATGATGATAAAATTGAAAAAGGACTTAACACTTTTTTAAAAGCCTATCCGCACAACCGCCTGGTAAAACACCTCGCAGAAAATTGCTGCATGACCTACACTTGTCCTGCAGCAAGAAATTTTTTCATAGGCAGGTGGGAATGTCCCGTTCCTGCATCACCCGCATGCAATGCAAATTGTATCGGATGTATTTCCTTTCAGCCGCAGGAAGAAACGATCATTTCCACGCAGGATCGATTAACATTTAAACCTACTGTTGCGGAGATCGTAGAATTCACTGTTCCGCACCTGGAAACGGCTCCTTATCCGTTGATCAGTTTCGGACAAGGTTGTGAAGGAGAACCTTTGCTGATGTGGGAAACCATTCGTGATTCCATCATTGAGATCAGGAAACATACGCAGAAAGGCTCCATCAATATCAATACCAACGGGAGTAAACCTGATGCCGTTAAGGCCTTGCTGGATGCAGGTTTGAACAGTATACGCGTAAGCACTAACTCTGCACGGGAGAGTGTGTACCTTCCTTATTATCGTCCGAATAATTATGTGTTCAACGACCTTATCGAAAGTTTAAAGATCGCTACGGAAGCTGGCGCCTGGACGAGCATTAATTATTTTGTATTTCCGGGAATGACGGACAGTGTGGAAGAATATGAAGCCCTGCGTACACTCATTAAAGAAACAGGGTTGAAAATGATCCAGTGGCGGAATTTTAATATTGATCCCGACTGGTATTTAGGAAAGATCGGTGTAACGGAAACGGGAGAGTGCCTGGGTATGTTCCAGATGCTGCAACTGATAAGAGAAGAATTTCCGGAGTTAAAATTCGGGTATTTCAATCCTTCAATGGAAAGGATAAAAGGGAACTTTGATGCAGATTTTGCGCATTAAGTTTACAACCTGTGAGGTTGATAATTAACGATGTTCCCCGAAAACTCCCCTCAGTACATCGGAGATTTCACCTAATGTACAATAATTTTCTACGGCTTCCAGTACATGCGGCATAAGATTATCCGAACCCTTTGCACAGATTTCTACTGCGGCAAGACATTCCCGTACTTTTTCAGCATTGCGGCTTTGTTTCAGTTTCGTAAGTTTTTCAATTTGCGATGCCTGTATACTATCGTCAACTTTGAATAAAGGAATATTGGTGGTTTCCTCCACCTGGAATTTATTTACGCCTACGCTGATACGCTTTCCTGCTTCAATTTCCTTTTGATATTTATAAGCACTGGCTGCGATCTGCTCTTGCATAAATCCCTGTTCTATCGCATCCACACTTCCACCCATTGCATCAATCTTTCCTATCAGTTTCCATGCTTCTTCTTCTACCTGGCTGGTAAGTGTTTCTACAAAATAACTTCCGGCCAGTGGATCTACAGTTTCCGTAACGCCACTTTCAAATCCCACTATCTGTTGTGTACGCAATGCAATCCTGGCTGCTTCTTCGGTTGGAAGACTCAATGCTTCATCATAACCATTGGTATGTAAAGATTGTGTTCCGCCCAATACCGCTGCCAGCGTTTGTATGGTAACGCGGCTGATATTATTTAAAGGCTGTTGTGCTGTTAAGGTGCTGCCGCCGGTTTGTGTATGAAACCGCAACATCATCGCTTTCTCATCCTTTGCGCCCAGTTCTTTCATCATGGCAGC
>JANNZE010000423.1:0-5744 GCA_031410455.1 Chitinophagaceae bacterium
CATTCAGATCATATTTTGATAACGTTGTACAAAAGATATAAAGGTGAATTGAATAAAGGTGGAGAACCATCAGCCTCATCCACATATAAAGTACGTGAGAAAATATTGTTCTGATGCGCTATGCTGAAATCAGTTTTCGGAATGGTGATAGAGACGGGATTCGAAAGAACAAATGATTTGGAATCTGTATCCGCAGCGGGTATCTCACGGATCACACATTTGCATTTCTTATGATCTTCTGCTTTGCTGCAACAACTTTTTTTCACCACCGGCTTGCAACATTTCATAATAACCTTGTTACAGCAATAGTTGAATTGCAGGGAAAAGCCGCTTACAGAAAAACTGTAAATAAATAAGAGTAGTATGCCGGCCAGCTTTTTCACATGGCAAATTTATAACATTTTAATGGGGATTTATAAAGGTGGAGGGGTTTTAACACAAAGGAGGCGGAGGTTTGACAAAGTTCAGTAAGCTTTGTCATTAATCCAATGCACTATTTGTTAATGCATTAAACCGTATTAAAACCTTATTAACCCGTTTTTGTGCTTTTTGCGTAATATGAAAACATAAGAATGCTGAGAAAAGCTGCCTGGCCAATAAAAGCAATATCCATCAATATCCAGTTGCAGACATGGAATAATAAGAAAAGAACCATTAACCAACGGTCGAAACGATGTGTAAAAAAACCAACCAAAGCTGCGAGTTCTATTATCACAGAACCTAAGAATAATGAATACGCAAATGAATTATGCTGAATAAGAAACTGGTTTAAAGACGTTCTCCAGCCGGTATTGTTTTCAATATAATAAGGTGCAAACTGGTGCGTAAGGAAATGACTCAGGTGACCCGGCTCTGAAATAGATCCAACGCTGATTTTCAAAAATCCTGCAGAAAAATAAAACCATAATAAAAAATAACGGATGGCCTCAAATGCCATTTTCCTGTTCATGGCACCGGCGAACATAAATGGAATGATCACAATAAAAATACCTGTAGGATAATTCCGGTGGGTGAGATAGGCGGTTAACGTAATGTAGAATAAAAACAATAATGGAAATAATATACGTGCCGCCCCTGTTTTAAAAGGAAACCTTATCTGGTATAACAAACAGATAAAAATGAAAACATCTAAAATTATTCCTGCCCAATGATCAGCCATTACAATTTGCGGGATACCGGACAAAAAGGGCAGCCAGTAAAATACATCTGCTTTGATATCATAAAAACTATTCCCTGATAAAGAGGAAAACGTTACCCCGGAGAAAAAAAACACCAGCCACTCTGCGAGTAAAATAAGCAGCACCATCCTTTCTGCATTTTTCATTTTCACGGTTGCAATTTTTCATGAAGGACCAGTGAGGAGTCAATATGGATGCTGTTTCCATTGAAAGTTAAATGATATTTCCAGATGGAAAACATAGTGTATGCTGAAGTTTCCTTATTGCCAAAAGATGCATACCATTTCAGCCAGCTATGATCATGCATTGAAGGTTTTAATTGTTTAAGAAGGAATTTGCTATATGGTGTATTTGCATAAGCATACTGGATATATTTTTCAATGTAAGGCTCCCTGTTCAGCAACAACACATAATTGCGAAGAGATGTTTCCATGAAATCTTTCTTCCACCACAAGAGATGAGTGTATGTTACAGGCCGGTCATCCAGTTTCAACTGGTATGTATCCGTATTATAATCTCTCGTAAAATCAACAGAAAACATACTGTTGTAAGGAAACATCACCATGTCCATCTTCTTCACAAAAAGTAAAGCATATAACAGGATGTACAACGCCACAACCACAAAAGCAGGTTTGCTGTGCTGATACAACCGTATGATGAACCATTTATTCAAAATAAATTTCCTGATTATAAAATTATAAATTGTGCAGCTATGGCAAAGGAAAACTTTCTGGATATGATACTGGCCGATCCTTTAACGGGAGAAAAGCTCATCGCTTCCCCAACAGGATACACCAATGTTGATAGTAAATTTTACCCGGTCCAGGAAAATATCCCTGATTTTATCAGTGGTCAATCCTACACCGCCCCACAAAGTGCATTACATATTCAGGAAGGCACCTATTTCCATTACCGGGAACATTATAAAGCCGACGCATCTTATTTTAATTATTCCGATGGTGATGATAGTGCGGTTACAAGAGAAGAAAGGAAAAGAAACCGGCAGGCCATTATTCATGCGGTTGATACAAATACCGGAATTATGCTCGACATAGGCTGTGGTGACGGATGGGTGGCAAAGCATTTTTCAGAAAAAGCAAAGGTGGTTTCAATGGACCTGGCGATCACCAACCCTTTGAAAGCTGTTCAAAAATACAGATCTCCCCATCATGCAGGTGTGGTCGCAGATGGTATGTTTCTGCCTTTTATGAATGGGTCGTTCGATACCATCATTGCTTCAGAGGTAATCGAACACCTGGCCGACCCCGCAGGTTTTGTAAAGGGCTGTATGCAAAAATTAAAAACAGGCGGACAACTGATACTGGTTACACCCTATAATGAAAAGTTACGTTACCATATTTGTGTGCATTGCAATCATCCCACACCGGAAAGTGCACACCTGCATTCCTTCCATGAAAAAAACATAAAAGATTTTTTGGGAGAATGGAAATACCGGAGCGTTGCTTTCAACAACAGGTATGCATTAAAAATGCGTTTATATACTATCTTGTCATTTCTTCCTTTTTCATTATGGAAAATGACAGACAAAACAGCAAACGCATTCTTTCATAAACCACTCACTTTTATGATCGTGATCAGGAAATAATTATTTTAAACTATTGATGATTGCGGCAAATTCCTTTGCTGCCAGGCTCGCACCTCCTACCAGGCCACCGTCCACATCAGGCATACTGAAAATATCCCTGGCATTGGCTGCTTTCACACTTCCGCCATATAAAATGGAAACCGACTCGCCCGTATTGCCGAACTCCGTACACAGAACATCACGGATGTGTTTATGCATTTCCTGTGCCTGGTCATTGGAAGCTGTCAAACCAGTACCGATTGCCCAGATAGGCTCATAAGCAATGATAAAATCCTGCATCTGATCTTTACTGAGGTGAAATAAACTTTCTCTCAGTTGTGCCTCCACATAAGCATTCTGTGTACCTGCTTCTCTTATGTGCAATGGTTCGCCACAACAGAAGATCGGTTTCAGGCTATGGGCCAGCACGCGGTTTACTTTTTCTGCAAGTAAACTGTTGCTCTCATTGTTGTATTCTCTTCTTTCACTGTGACCAAGAATTACATATTGGAGCTGCATACTTTCCAGCATGGCAGCACTTACTTCACCGGTGTATGCACCATTGGCGTTGGCGCTGCAGTTCTGTGCGGCCACAAACACATTTTTCTTTCCTTTCATTTTTTCCTGTACCATTGACAGATAAGGAAAAGGAACTGCAAAAACAGCCATCTGGTGTTCGTTAAGTGCATGATCGGTTTGCAATAATTCGTCTGTTAGTTTTTCAGCTTCCTGGAACGACAGATTCATTTTCCAATTGGCAGCTGCTATTTGTTTACGCATGGTGTTGTTGTGATTTATACAATAATTCTAATGTTGTGATCTCTTCGGGCGTAATAGTACATTGCTTTAATTTTTTCCAGTTGATGATGTCCCGGATCGCTTTTTCAAATATATACGTTTTATCGCCCCATGTAAAATCAGGAATATATTTTGGAGGAAATCCGTCTGCAAAAATATTACAGCATACTCCGGCAATTGTACCTGTATTAAAAGAAGTGTTGATGGCACAGCGGCTGTAATCGCCCATGATGAGTCCACCTTTCATACCGGGAGAATAGGTTTCTTCCTGTATATTATAATGCACGTCTGCTGCACTGTTTTTTACATTGCTGTTGGAAGTTCCAGCTCCAAGATTACACCATTCACCTATCACACTGTCACCCAGGTATCCATCGTGTGCCTTGTTGCTGTAGCCGGATAAAATACTGTTCTTGATCTCTCCTGCCGCCACACAATTCGGACCGATCGTAGTTCCGCCATAAATTTTACTGCCCATTTTCAATACACTATTCTCACCCAGTGAAAAAGGTCCTCTTATCAGGCTGCCTTCCATCACCTCCGCATTTTTTCCGATGTATACCGGTCCCTGTGAGGCATTGATGATGCTGAAGGATAACACAGCGCCTTCTTCTATAAAAACATTTTCAGGACAAATAACGGAATTGGATAAATCCATTTTTGCAGATGTTCTTCCTTCCGTTAAAAGTTCAAAATCATCGGCAATGGCCTGTGCATTCCACTGGTATAAATGATAGGGAAACTGGAGCAAGGGAATTTCATCCGGCATTGTTTTACCGGCGTTTTTAATGATCAGCCTGAAATTTTTTAGCGACGGGACAATTGCAGATGAAATGGAAACATCCTGTTGTAAGTTCATTTTTTTTGCAAGCAATGCCCATTTTTCACGTATGGTCAGAATACCGATTCGCAAATCTGCCACTGCTTTTGTGGAGGTAAGCGGTCTTAATGTTTGTGCAGCCTTATCTTCCGTTAAATGAATTTTCATTCTTTGTATATAAACATGAAGTTATAAAAAATCCCCCCGGAAAACCGAAGGGACAATTATATAAAAAAAATGTAATCGAAGATATTTACTCCGCTTGTTTTGCTTTCTTTTCGTAACGCTTTTTGAATTTATCGATACGTCCTGCTGTATCCACCAATACATTTTTACCTGTATAAAAAGGATGAGAAGTATTCGATATCTCCAGTTTAATTACCGGGTATTCATTACCATCTTCGTGTAAGATAGTTTCGCTGGTAACTGCAGTGGAACGGCTCAGAAAAGTGGTGCCATTACTCATATCTTTGAAAACTACAGTTCTGTAATTCTTTGGATGAATGTCTTGTTTCATGTTCTTTTTTTTATGTACGGATTTTGCCGTACGATTTATTAAGGATGCGAAATTAGTAAAAAAACCATTATATCAGCTGATTAACTCTTCATATTTATAAATTGAAGGGCGATTCCCACATTCCAGGCTTTGCTGGCCTGTATAACTTCCTGAAGATCATCTATTTTTTTACCAGTGACCCGTATAATATCGTCCATTATGGCCACCTGCACCTTCAGGCCACTGTCTTTAATAAGTTTCACGATCTTTTTAGCATCTTCCTGTTTAATACCGTTCCTAACCGGAACTTCCTGTTTTACTACTTTACCACTTGGATATGGCTCCTTACTCAGGTCGTAAACCTCTGCCGCCAGGCCTTGTTTCATACTTCTGCTAATGAGCACATCTATGATCTGCTGTAATTTCATTTCACTGTCTGCCTCCAGGTTTACCTTGGAATCTTTTTTATTCAGATCGATCACCACATGTGCACCTTTAAAATCAAACCGGTTCGTGATCTCTTTATTTACAACATTAATGGCATTGTCGAGGGTCTGCAGGTCCACTTTACTTACCAGGTCAAAAGATGGCATAACTTTTAATTTTTGCAAAGATAAAAACCATAGTCTTCTTTGAGGATTTTTTTTGGTGTAATCACAGAGGCCACCAGGCAAACAACTTTTAACCACAAAGGCACTAAAAAATAGATATTAACGAATGCATAATTATTAAATAACAAACCCTCAACGTAAAACAAATCCTTTCAACTGCGTCATCTGCGTTCTAATCTATCCGTTTGCTGATTTGATCCTCTTCTCTTCTTCACCAGCACCGCCAGTTTTCCTCTTTTGCATGCCTTTGATGGGT
>JANNZE010000424.1:0-3412 GCA_031410455.1 Chitinophagaceae bacterium
GTAATTTTTTGCAAAAAAAAACGTTTGATTTTTATTCAAAATAACACAAGGTAAAACATGGTATCCAACTCTATAAAACTCTTCCTACCGGGTACAATAAATATCGTTCGTCGTAAAATTTTGTTTTACTGTAGAACCAGCTGAGTATGGCATACGGATTATTGGCAAATGCCTTATCCGCAGATTTTTTTTCTTCAAACTCTTTTTGCAGTTCCGGTGAATCTGCCAGCATTTTTTTTGCCATAGGCTCCATTACATATGCCTCTATATATTCTGTACGCTGGAAGATGGAATGAAAAAAACCCCAGCTGAAATAGGAATCCCTGGATATGGGCTCCAGCAATAATATGGCAAGATCTCCCAATGGCTGGTCGGTAGAAATATATACAGAACCTGCAGCATATTTTTGTTTATGGTTTTCTGTTGCAGTGGTTGCATCCACCTGTATATGCCCTTCAAAAGGACGTACAGTATGACCTTCATCTTCAAAAGAATAATTTTTTACACGGTACATGTCAACATCAACTTCCCGGGGTGATGAAATGGTTTCCATTTTAATTCCATGCATTTTTAATCTTGCGATCACTTCATCACAGGAAGCGGGCACCCAATATCCTTTCGGGCGAATGATAAAATTCACCGGCTCAGTTGACTTATAATCCGGAATTTTTACATTTTCTTTTTTGCCCAGCCATTCAATATATTCGGCGCCGGTAACGCCGGATGTATGTATCTCTGAAGCAATACCCAACAGCATCATACTATTCGGCACTATAGCAATATGCTCAGCCGCTTTTTTAGCACCTCTCGAATTAGGATTCAATTCATCATCGAATTGTGGAATCTTCCAGGCAGCCGGAATTTTTTCCGCCCTTTGTGCTTTATCTTTTTGTGTGATCTCTTTTAAGGATTGACCGGATGTTGCCAAAATCTTCAAAGTACTTTCCAGTAAAATATAGGTGCCCAGTACTCTTTGTTTATAGGGTTTCAAAGAATGATTTTCCACCAATACTGCAGCAAGATGACGAACATCTCCATAACTGTCGGAAAAACGCGGACCGCCGAAGCTAACCACATTGCCTTTGGAAAAATCACGCTCATTCATCGCATTCAATAAAGGCCCGGGAATATGTCCATTGGCAGAAAGTTCTTTATCAACCATTTTTTTATGGGTATTCTCCAGCCAGTTGCGGATGCCCGGTGAATATCCCTGGTTCCCTATGCCACCATAAGTAATATCGTATTGATAATCGGCGCCATCTGTTACATGTATATCCATATACATATCCGGATCATATTCATTGATAACTTTTACAACGGCTCTTATTTCTTTTGTATCCAGTTTTGCATAATCGCGGTTTAGGTTCAGGTTCTGTGCATTGGTTCTCCAGCCCATATTCTGAGGGCCACGTTGGTTCGGGCGATTATATGCAGAAGATCGTTCATGTGCATCCACGCTCAAAATAGGAATGAATAAAAAATTCACCTTATCGATCAAAGATCTTTTGCTGCCAAATGCAATATCACGCAGCAACATCATGCCGGCATCTTTACCATCTATCTCGCCGGAATGTATGCCTGCCTGTACCAGCAATAGAGGTTTGTTTGAAAGTTTTAATGCAGATGCGTTAACCATTTTATCAGATGATGCAATGATCATAATAATATCACGTCCTTCCACGCTTTTACCAATGGAAACCAGCTTTAACAAAGGGGAAGCCGCTGCTAATTTCCGGAACCAGTTCATAGTGGTTGTATAATCAGGCGTATTTACAAAACCTGATTTTTCGGCAGGCGTGATCCACGGATTGGATGGAGATGCAATGAGGGCTTCACTTTTTCCATGCCATTCAATAACCGGCGGGAGAATAGACTGTGCATGTGATATGCTCACCGTAAATGTATTGAGTAATACAAATACGATTCTCCATTTGATTTTATTGATCATAACACAATTTTGAAAGTTGAATGACGACAGTTTTAAAATCCAACTTTAGTGCAGGTTTTCTGAGCCTATTTGGAAGATATCAACTAAAATAAACAAACAAATGGTTAATCAATAATTTACCGATCCTGTCAGATTACCTGCCGGCCACTCACATATTCGATATGGCATCTATCAGCTTTTATTACAAATGGTTCATTGATCATGATTAATCCATTTTGTTTACCGATGAAAGTAAAATTTTCGTTGCTGTTTTGTATTTGCTGCTGGTAGTTATCATCCAGTACAGGATATACATTATTTCCGTTTATATTATCCCTATTTAAGCGGATGGTATCGTTAGTTGATGTTCTTACGGTATAATATTCATCTGGCTGATTTCCATTGATGGTGATGGTGACCGCTCTGAATTCCATAGTGCACATAACGTCATCATTTTCGGATCTACATGATGGAATGGTAAAAGCTATGAGAGCGAAAAGTATAAAGCGAAGATTTTTCATTTTCATAGATCATATTTTAGCAAATGTAATGAGAATATTTAATTTGTTTTTAACACAAAGAGCGCAAAGTAAATACCCAAAAAGAACACAAGTAAGAAAACCTTAGTGCACTCTGTGTAAAAATATCCCTTCAATCTATCTCATCCGCGTTCTATCCAACCTAAGGCGCAGCCTGGATTTTCTTTGCTCTCCTTTCAATGATATCTTTCTCTGCTTTTTCTGCAGCAGCTTCAATTTCCTTGATCTCTTCTTCACTTAATTCCACTTCCGTGTTATTAATATTTTGCAGAGAATCCTGCTTTTCTTTTTCTTTGGCTTTGGCCTGCCGCTTAAAATATCCACGGAATAAAATATTTCCCTGGAGCGCTTTCATATTTTCGCTGAAACCGAATGCAGCATCATTCACAGTAGCCATGGTGGTCTTAGCATTGGCAGCTGTTCCTTCCAGGCTTTTTGCCAATTCTTCATTATAGATCAATCTTCCGACAGAACCTTTACCGGCTTTAATTTCTGAAGAAACAGAAGCAAGGGATCCCGTAATATTTCTTACATTATTGACGGTTCCTTCTAAACCAATTGCAAGATCATCTTTATACAACAATCTGCCAAGACTTCCTTTTCCTTCGCTCAACTGAACAGAAATATTAGCAAGAGATCCTGACAATACTTCTGCGTTTTCGGCAACCTTAGTGATGCGGGCGATCGTTTTATCAAAGTCTACAGGATTTGCAGTTTTTATTTTTTCACCATCCTGCAGCAATGCCGTAGTAGGTTGACCAACTGTAATCATGATCAGTTTATCTCCCATCAAACCATCCGAACCAATGGTAGCAATGGCTGTTTGCTTTATAAAGGGTTTGATCTTCGATTCGAGAATCATATCCACTCGCACCAGTGTATCAGACAGGATGGTAATTTTTTTTACGGTTCCTGCATCTATTCCTGCGAAACGAATGTTATTACC
>JANNZE010000425.1:0-2543 GCA_031410455.1 Chitinophagaceae bacterium
AACTCAAAGGATTTAGTTGCTACAATGAACTGAATAAGCTTTTACTAAAGATACAATCAGCCAACAAGAAAACTAAAACCATTAAAGCAATACAAATGTAAGGGAATTAACCTGAACAAATTTTATTTATAAATTCGATAAATTTCAGGCCTGGAAACAAAAAAACCGCCACTAGGGCGGTTTTGTATAAATTTCAGATGAATTATTCTCCTATAACTTCAAAGCTGATCTCGGTTTCGTTTCCATTTCCAAAATCAATTTTAGCTTTAAAAGTACCCAGTTCTTTTACCTCATCAAGGATGGTGATACGACGTCTGTCGATCTCATATCCTTTTTGTTCGCGGATAGCACGTGCTATCTGAACTGAAGTAACACTTCCGAATATCTTTCCACTGGTACCCGTTTTAGCGCCAATTTTGATGGTGCCTTCGGTAAGAACCGCGATTACGCTGTTAACTTCAGCCAAAAGCTTAGCTTCTTTCTTAGCCTGCTGCTTTTTCTTTTCTTCCATCATTTTGATGTTGGAAGGGCTTGCTTCAATAGCATATTTGGAAGGGATAAGGTAATTACGGCCATAACCGTTCTTAACTGTTACCAGTTCATTTATACCACCTAGGTTATTTACATCCTGTATCAATATTACTTGCATGGCGGCCTCCTATTTTAAAAGATCAGTTACATACGGCAATATCGCCATCTGGCGGGCTTTTTTTACTGCTTCGCTCACCTTACGCTGAAACTTCAGAGAGTTTCCGGTAATACGGCGTGGCAATAATTTACCCTGCTCATTTAAGAATTTTTTCAGGAAATCGCCATCTTTATAATCGATGTAGCGGATACCCATTTTCTTGAAACGGCAATATTTCTTTGGACGTTTCTCAGCCTTAATGGCCGTGAGGTATTTAATTTCGTTTGACTTTGCCATTATGCTTCCGCTTTTTCAGTTCCTGAATGTACACCACTTCTCTTTTTGACATTGTACTCAACGGCGTATTTATCGAGTACAGTGAACATGTGACGCATTACACTCTCGTCACGCAAAAGTTGAATTTTCAACTTTTCATTGAAGCTGGTTGGCGCTGTATACTCCATTACCCAGTAAAGACCAGTGGTCTTCTTGGCAATCGGATAGGCCAGTGATTTTAGTCCCCATGGTTTTGTGCCCAATACGTCTCCGCCGTTCTCTTTAACAAGCGATTCGTATTTCTTCTGAGCGTTTTTGAATTCTTCCTCAGAAAGCACAGGGGTAAAAATCACCATCAATTCGTAGTTGCTCATTTCCCTGTTTTTTGTTTAAAAAATTTTATGAACCGTTTTTTACAACGGGTTGCAAAAGTAGGGCTTAATTACCAGATAATCTAATCTTTTACAAACTAAATACAGTCAATATATAATTATTGCGGGCACAAAAAAACCCGCAGTTAATTGCAGGTCTTTTATCAAAGTCTGGTTTAAATTATTTTGCCAATGCATTGATTTTCAACGCAAGTTTTCTTTTAAGATTAGAAGCCTTGTTTTTATGGATAGTACCACGCTTCGCCAGTTTATCAATCATGGCTGCTACAGAAGGTAATTTATCCGCTGCTGCCTGCTTATCATTCAAAGCACGGATATCACGTATTGCATTACGGGTTGTTTTGCCGTAATAACGGTTACGTTCGTTGCGTTTTGTACTTTGACGCACATCTTTTTTCGTAGCTGCATGGTTTGCCATTAATTCTAATTTTTGGGACGCAAAGATAGGGATTAACATCAAACTAAAACAATCATTGCCCTTTTTTTTTATAATTCCTTTTACCTCCTCCTTAATTTTTACTGTTTCATCTTCCCATCCTTGGTATTTATAACCGATATTTGCACTCCAAATTCCTGTATATCATTAATAATATGAAAGATTTCCAGTATATCACTAACTCGCATCCGTCTTACATTGAAAATATGTACAGGGATTTTGTAAAAGATCCTGAAGCTATTGACCAGGATCTGAGGAAGTTTTTTGAAGGATTTGATTTTGCGCAAAGTCAGCCTTCCAACGGGCATACGGCTGTTGTGTCGCCTGCTGTGGTGAGCAATATTGATAAAGAATTCTCTGTTTACCAGCTTATCCAGGCCTATCGTAAAAAAGGTCATCTGGTAGCTATTACCAACCCGATCCGCGAACGTAAGAACCGCCACGCCGCGCTGGAATTATCTAATTTCGGTCTTACGGAAGAAGACATGAATACGGTGTTCCATGCAGGAAAATTTATCGGTCTGCCAGGTAAGAATCTCAAAGAAATTATTACTCATCTTCAGAAAAGTTATACCACCCATGTTGGTGTTGAATACAGTGCACTGAATGATATTAAAAAAATTGAATGGCTGGCCAATGCCATGGAGAATACATTCCATCAGCCGGTGCCTATTGAAAAGAAAAAACGCATCCTTCAGAAACTGAATGAAGGGGTGATGTTCGAAAAATTCCTGCATACAAAATACATCGGGCAAAAACGTTTCAGCCTTGAAGGCGGGGAAACAACTATTGCCGCCCTGGATGCAATCAT
>JANNZE010000426.1:0-1890 GCA_031410455.1 Chitinophagaceae bacterium
GGCATAAATACCTTCCATTGGGTATCTATTTAACAATCATTTTCATTTTTTTTGCATTAAATATCTTGCATAATCACAAAAATGGGTATTTTGCGCCCGATTTATTAAACCAAAAATTAACGTAACATGAAAAAAATCTTCGTTTTAGCTGCTTTAACAGTAGCTTCATTTACAACCTTTGCACAAGACAAAGACAGCAAAAAATTAAATTTCAGTGTAGGTGTTGATGCTCAGTTACCAATGGGTGATGCTGATATCTATGGATTAGGATTAGGTGGATCTGTAATGGGTGCTTACAATGTTAGTGAAGATCTTGCAATCACTTTGAGCGCTGGTTATATAGGTTTTAAAACCAAAGATCCAATTGTGGTAGGTATTAATCCAGTAACATTCGCTCCAGTTTATGGAGACATCAAAATCAGTTTTATCCCTGTTTTAGCAGGTATTAAATATGGTTTTGGGGAAATGTTTTATGGTTCTGCTCAGTTAGGTGTGTCTATTGCCGGCGGTGATGCAGATGGTTCAAATTTCACATATGCCCCAGGTGTAGGTGTTAAATTCTCAAACTTCGATATTTTAGTTAAATACACTGGAATGTCAACTAAAGGTGGTGGAAATTTCAACACAGTTGGTCTGCGTGCAGCTTATAACTTCTAATTCAGAACTTATAAATAGATTAAGCCCTGCTTCGGCGGGGCTTTTTTATGCGATCAACTTTTTGACTGGATAAGATGATGCTCATACGCATATTTGATAAGACCTATAAGGCTGGATGTTTTTGTTTTGCGAAAGATATTCTTCCTGTGTGTTTCCACCGTACGTTCGCTGAGGAATAAGGTTTCCGCTATTTTCTTATTGCCATATTCTTTTTCTATCAGGCCGATGATCTCAATTTCCCTTATGGTGAGATTCACTTCTTCTGCAGCTTTTCTTTTTTCACTGGCTCTAATCATTTCTTCCAGAACCTCTTCGCCAAAATAAATTCCGCCGGAAGCGATCTTGCGTAATGCACGTACCAATTCCATTTTTCCAATGTTTTTTAAAACATATCCGGAAATGTCGCTGTCTTCAATCATCTGGTTCACCAATTCTCCCTGACCACTCATAGACAAAGCAAGGATTTTGATATGCGGATACAGCTCATGTATCTGTTTAGATAATTCCGCACCATTCATAACCGGCATCATTACGTCGGTTAATAAAATATCAATAGGTTGTACTTTAAGTTTTGTTGCTATGGAAGAAGGGTCTGTTGATTCAAATTCAATAGTAAAATCATGTTCTCCCTGTAATAATGATTTTAGCCCGTCAATTACGATTTGATGATCATCCACTATGCCCAATCTGATCTTCTGGTCTTTCATATTTTAATCTCCGTATCAAAAATAACAATTATATAGATAAAGGAACATGAATTGCTACAAGTGTACCTTTTCCGATGGATGAATCAAATTCGATCGTGCCTTTCAGGAATTTCACCCTGGCCACGATATTCTTCAGGCCGATGCCTTCAAATTTGCTTTTATCTTCTGTATGAAAACCAATTCCGTTGTCTTCAATGGTAACAGAAATTCCATCATTGTCACGTATCACTGAAATATCCAGCGTAGATGCTTTTGCATGTTTTAAAACGTTGTTCACGCATTCCTGGATCACCCTGTATAAAACGGTTTCGGTATTATTTTCAAGGCGTGCATCCAGGCCTTCCGTGTGCAGGGATATGCGTATGATCCGGTTGTCGATCTTCTCAATAAATTCTTTGATGGCCAGAGCCAGTCCGCTTTTCAATAATGCGTTGGGCATCATCTGGTGACTCACCACTCTTATTTCCTTACAACTTTCGTCTACGAGTTTTATTACTTTTTCAAAGGCAGTTTTTTGGCTGGTATT
>JANNZE010000427.1:0-1734 GCA_031410455.1 Chitinophagaceae bacterium
TCGTATTGCTGATATCAGTGATAGTGATCGGTGTATGGCTTACCGGTATCATGCAGTTGAATCAAATGAAGGTGATTGAAAAAATACAGCAAAAAATCTTTGTGAAATATGCGTATTCATTTGCAGACCGTATCCCAAAACTCGATCTCAGAAAAGTTGACACTTTGTATTTACCGGAACTGGTGAACCGTTTCTTCGATACGGTTTCATTACAGAAAAGCATTTCCAAAATTCTGCTGGATATGCCCATTGCCATGATACAGATCCTGTTCGGCTTGATTTTATTAACCTTATATCATCCGTTCTTCATTCTTTTCGGGATATTTATCATCTCTTTATTACTTATCATTTTATACCTCACCGGCCCCGGCGGATTGAAAAGCAGCCTGGAAGAAAGTACGCACAAATATGCCCTGGCGGGATGGTTCGAAGAAATGGCAAGGCTGGTGAATACTTTTAAATTTTCCTCCGCTAACGGCTTACATGTAAAAAAAGCAAATGACAGAACGATCAGATACCTGCATGCCCGCACGGAACATTTTAATGTACTGATGTTCCAGTATAAAACACTGATAGCTTTCAAAGTAACAATTACGGCATCAATGCTGATAGTGGGAATTATTTTATTGCTTGACCAAAAGATCAACATCGGTCAGTTTGTTGCGGCAGAGATCATCATCATCACAGTGATCAATTCTATTGAAAAGATCATTGTAAACCTGGAAAGTGTATATGATGTTCTTACCTCTATTGAGAAAATCGGAAAACTTACCGATAAAAGCATAGAGGAATCAGGAACATTTGCAGTGAACAATCATAAACCACTGCGTGTACGCACTCAATCATTGTGCTTTGCTTATGAAGATGAAAAAGAGGTATTGAAAAATATCAGTATTGACATACCTGCAGGAAATAAAACGGCTGTTATCGGAAAAGACGGCTCAGGGAAATCAACGCTTCTTAAAATGATATCCGGCATTTACAATGATTTCAAAGGCGGAATTCTCATTGATGAAATTCCTATTGGAAATTACAATAAAGAAACCCTGCGTTTGCGTATAGGAATATTACTTCCTTATGAAAATATTTTCAACGGAACACTATGGGAAAACATCACCTTAGGCGCAGAACATACCGATACCGAATACGTTAAGCATCTTTGTAAAAAGATAGGACTGAATAATTTCCTTTCCAACTTACCCTTGGGTTTTGATACACAACTGATTCCTACCGGTAAACGTTTGCCCAGGAATGTGATTCAAAAAATTCTGCTGTTAAGAACAATGGTGCATAAACCCGGATTGATCATTCTGGAAGAACCGTGGCAGGGAATGGAAGAGGAACAAATAAGATCCATTCAGCAAATGCTTACAGAATTAACGGAAACTACAGTGATCATCGCCACCAATGATATTGCTTTCGCAAATAGATGCGACAATATCATCGACCTTGAAAAATATAATTCTTAACCAATGAGACATTCTTTTACATCTATTGAACATATATACAGGCATCGCACTAAAAACAGGATCAAATTATGGCTAACGGTTCTGCTGGCCGGACTTTTCATTATTCTGTTTCTTCCCTGGACACAGAACATCCGCGCAACAGGAAGCGTAACTACGCTTAGACAGGAACAACGACCGCAACAGATCAATACGATCATTGGTGGCCGCGTTGAAAAATGGTTAGTGAAAGAGGGAGATTTTGTAAAAAAAGGTGATACAATTTTGT
>JANNZE010000428.1:0-18267 GCA_031410455.1 Chitinophagaceae bacterium
GAAATGGAACACCAGGGTTTCAGTTCATCCATGATCAGGGGCATTGCCGCCAGCTATAGAAAAATAAATTCATAAAATATTACCGACCACAATTGAAAAAAATATTTCTTTATTGCCTGCTCCTGGTTTCGTTTTCTTCATTCGCCCAGGGCGATCATTATGCAGGTGAATGGAAAGCCGTTCCTGCATTTGTTCCCGGCCTGGGGAATTTTAAAATGTATTTGCAGATCGGTATTTCAGAAAAATATACGCTGTATCCTGCCTGTTTACAAATTGAATCCGACAGTCTGAAGGGTGTGTATGAATTTTTAATGGTTCGGAAATCCAGCCGGGAACTCGCTATTTCTAAAAATAAATTTGCAAGGTCTGAAATTCCATTTCTGCAAACGGTTAATGCATTTTTGCTGAACAGCATTTTCGATCACAGCAAAGACCTGAAAGGAACACCGGTTCTGGTGTTACAATCTATCCGCGATGCAGGAAATGCAAAACTCTATAATATTGCACCATATGATTCAACAGGAAAAATCATTCAGGCGCTCACTAAATATTTTGATAAAGGGCCGGTGATCTTCACTAAACTAAATCCGAACCCGTGGTCTGGCGCATATAGTCAGCGTATTCTTATTCCGTCGCAATCACCTGCCTATTTCAGTTTACATGACACGATTGCTATTTCGCAACGATCCGGTATGGTTAGTATCACCAGCGATAAAAAGAATAATACTGACATTGTTTCCATCTCCCAGAATGGAAAAATTATACTGGACCAGGTCAGTCTCTCCAAAAAGAAATTCTCCGATGAGATCTTACTGGATACAGGCATGAATATCATCACCTTATTCGCAGAAAATTTCGGCAGCGGAACGCCTAACCGCGGAAAATTCAGTTTTTCATTTGGGGCACAAGAACTGGAATATGGATTTTCCTCAAAAGAAGACAGTGCCGCGGGATTCATCGTATTAAAGATGTATTGCAGCACAGAGAAATTCAATGAAACGTATTTTCCGGGATATGGTGCAGAAGGTTATCCTTCATTAAAATCAAACGAAAAAATAATCACGAGTGTAGCTACAAGATCAAAACAAATACAATTAGCAATATGGGATGATGCTGTTGAAGATGGAGATACGGTTTCCATCAGTATCGACGGAGAGTGGGTTGTTCAGGGGCTTGCTGTAAAAAAGAAAGTTCAGTTTATACCTGTAACCTTAAAACCGGGAAGGAATACCATTTTATTCATCGCCAATAATGTGGGTTCAATACCGCCGAATACCTCCGTGCTCGAGATCATCGATGGTAAAAAAAGAAAATCTTTCATGATTGAAACGCAGATAGGAGAGAATAACCTGTTGCGGATCTTTTATGATGACTGATCTTATTCTTCCACTTCTATCATGTATTCCAGGATCGTTTTTCCATCTGCTATTACTCTCACAGGAAACACATCATCTTTTTTGAACTGGTAAGAAAAGGCGATCTCGCCACCATTGTTAGTGAAATTCATATCTTCTTTTTTAGGCACTTTCTTTTCATCGCCGATCAACAGCTGTATCGATTTGATGTCGGCATCTCCATTTACTTTGAAATTGAATGATACCGGATTTTTCATTTTTGTTTTGATATAACCGGTAATTGGTTTGGCGTATTTCAGTCCCAGCGGATAAGCAGCATTTCCCATAAGAGGCAAAGCGTAAAAATCTTTTTTGGTTTTCGGTCCGCCATTCAGTTGCCATGCAATATTATCAGGGAAGTGATCAAGGTTGAACAGTGCTTTATCAGCAAAGAAATATTCGCTGGTGAATTGAGGGTTGAAATTTTTAAATTGTTTATCAGTAAAACCGGCTCCTTTACAGGCGTCAACATAATACCATTCCGTAGGGCTTGTACTTAATTGAACCACATTCCAGGAATGATTCAACTCATCTGCCGGATTATTGATTTCTTCTGAACTGAATTTTACAAATCCATCAACCGTTAAACAACGGATGCCTGCCTGGCTGCACATTTCCTGGAACAATGTAGAATATCCTAAAGGTGTTGCCTTCCTGGTTTCCACCACTTTTTCCGGGAGAATATTTTTATTGTCGTTCGCTTTGGCTCCTTTCAGATCCATCGTTATATTATGACTTATCCAGTAATACACCGCTCTGGCCTGTTGTTCCTTATCTGAAAAAGCCAGCACTAAAGTATCGGCTATCGAGGCTACATTCAAACCATTCAGAGCGCCTAATTTTTCAACATAAGCATCGGTCTTTGCATAATTACCGGATTGTGCAAAATTGCTATGATGAAGGAAGGTGCAAAGAAGTGCAATGAGGAGCATTTGTTTCATCTCTAAAAATAATAAACAACTCGTTAAAGAAAATCCATAAATATTTTCTGTCAGAACATAAAAAATCCCGGTGCTAACCGGGATTTGAATTTTTAAATTTTATCTGAGGAATAAGATCTCCCTGTATTTAGGAAGCATCCAGCATGCATCATCCACTATCAGTTCCAGTTTATCAACGTGATAACGGATCACATCAAAATGCTTTGCTTTTACTTCATCGCAATAAGCAATGGCCATCTCTCTTGAATTTCTGATGTCATTCGCTTTTTTACGGGCTTCGATCATTGATTTAACTTTTTCACTGATCACACTGATGTGTTCAGAAATAGAAATCACGATAGATTTCTGTGCAGCATAACTTGATTCAGGAAGACCGGCCGCCTGTAATCCTTTAATGTTTTCCAGAAGGATATTCTGGTATTTCAACGCCGATGGAATGATCATGGTGGTGGCCATGTCGCCCATAACCCGAGCTTCGATCTGTACTTTCTTTACATAAGCTTCCAGCATGATCTCATGCCTTGCTTCCAGTTCAATATGATTATAAATATGATTGCTTTCAAAAACTGCTTTGGATTTATCTGATAAATATGCATCCAGGGATAAAGGTGTGGTCTTTACATTCGGCAGGCCACGTTTTTTTGCTTCATCTTCCCATTCCTGGCTGTAACCATCCCCTTCAAATAAAACATCCTTGCTGTTCACAATATATTTCTGAATGGTCTGCATGATCGCGATCTCTTTCTTTTCACCTTTTTCGATCAGCCCGTCTACTTCAATTTTAAAGTTCTTGAGTGTTTCCGCCATAATGGTATTGAGTGTTGTCATCGGCACAGCACAGTTGGCAGAAGAACCTACGGCACGGAATTCGAATTTATTTCCTGTGAAAGCAAATGGAGAAGTTCTGTTCCTGTCGGTATTATCTAACATCAGTTCAGGGATACTCTTATGGATATCCAGTTTAAGGATCGCTTCATCCTGCTCATCAAAATTACCGCTTACTCTTTTTTCAACCTGGTTCAATACATCTGTAAGGTATTTTCCAATGAAGATGGAAATGATAGCAGGAGGAGCTTCATTTGCGCCAAGTCGATGGTCGTTGCCGGCAGAGGCAATGGAGGCACGGATCAGATCCGCATAATCATGCACGGCTTTAATCGTATTCACGAAAAATGTAAGGAACATCAGGTTGGTCTTTGGCGTTTTGCCCGGAGCCAGCAGGTTCACACCTGTGTCTGTACTCATACTCCAGTTATTGTGCTTGCCACTTCCGTTGATGCCTGCAAATGGCTTCTCGTGCAGCAATACCACCAGGTTGTGACGTTTGGCAACCCTCGTCATGATATCCATTAATAACGTATTGTGATCAACCGCAAGGTTCGTTTCTTCAAAAATAGGAGCGCATTCGAACTGTGCAGGCGCCACTTCATTATGCCTGGTTCTTAAAGGAATACCTAAACGATACGATTCATTTTCAAAATCACGCATGAAAGCATACACGCGTTCCGGTATCGCACCAAAATAATGATCATCCAGTTGTTGTCCTTTGGCTGGTGCATGACCATATACTGTTCTTCCTGTTAATAATAAATCAGGACGTGCATTTGCAAGCCCGGCATCCACTACAAAATATTCCTGTTCCCAGCCCAGCGTTGCGGTTACGCGGGAAACATTTTTATCAAAATACTGGCAAACATCCACAGCCGCTTTATCCAGCGCCACCAATGCTTTCAGTAAAGGTGTTTTGGTATCTAATGATTCTCCTGTATAAGAAACAAAGATGGTAGGTATACATAATGTTTTTCCCTGCCCGGTTTCCATAATAAATGCCGGAGAGGATGGATCCCATGCTGTATATCCGCGGGCTTCAAACGTTGCACGTAAGCCACCGCTCGGAAAGGAAGAAGCATCCGGTTCCTGCTGTATCAGGGCAGCACCTTCAAACTCCTCAATAGGTGTTCCATCACCTTTTAAAGTGAAAAATGAATCGTGTTTTTCTGCAGACAGTCCCGTAAGCGGCTGAAACCAATGTGTGAAATGCGTAACCTGCTTGCTTTCTGCCCATGCTCTCATTCCATTGGCAATCTGGTTGCCCATCGCACGGTCGATCTTTTTTCCGCCACGGGTGGAAGCCAGTAAACTTTTGAAAGCATCATCACTTAAATAATGCCTGGCAATCTGAAGCGTAAAAACATTTTCACCGAAAACATCTGTAACCCTTGGTGTTGGTTGATCTTTAAAAGACAGGGTTTTTGTAAGATTGTCTATCGCAGTAAAACGTAAATGATTCATTTTATATTAAGTTTGAAGCAAAAAAAAGGTATTTATCTGAAAAAATATAAAAAAAATCAAATAAATATTTGAAATTGATATGGCAGAGAGTAAAAATATAAATATATTATTTATATTAATATGTATTTTGAAATTTATTTGAACCCTTGAACCACAATAAGAGAAAAGGTGAAATCAAGAAGGGGAGGTATAAACTCCTGTATCTAACCAACGCTCCGGTATTGGGAACAACAAAACCAGCAGTGAGTATGATCAGAAAAGCAAAAAGTAAACAAGCCACGTAAAATGGTGCAATATTTTTCAAATTGTTCCGGGTAAAGAACAATATAATAAATACCAGGATCAGCATCCATTCAATGGCCGGGACCATTAAAAAATGCCCGGGATATTCCCATATATAAGGCCGGAGAAATGCATGGTTGGCAGCTTCCGGAAGTACTTTTATAAATCCCGGTAAATCGGGACTTAACCTTGTAAGCGGTAATTGCGTGGAAGCAACCGGCAGGTCAAAAAAATCCTGCTGCCTTTGGGCGATCATTTTTAACGGATCTGCAGGTGTGAAATGTAAAGCCAGGATGGAGATGAGGCAAATAACTGATGTAATGAGTAATGCTTTACCATTTTTAAAATAACGGAATCGGAAAAACAGGAAGATAAGCGAAGGGATCATCAGCATCAGCACAATATTCCGCATGATCAGTAGTACTATCATGGATACGATCAGCAATAACCACAGTTTTGTTTTTTTTTGATCTTCTGTTAGGAAATACAAGGCATACATAAAGAATCCCAGCATAGTAAAAACAAAAAGATCTTTATGGATGCCGGACGAGAAATACAAAGCTGTCGGAATACCAAAACATACCGCCAGTGAAGCGAGTTTCTTTTTGGAGATGTGGTAAAAAACGTTGGCCAGTGCAAGGGTGCCCAAAAAACTGAACGTATTTAAAAAAAGACTGTTGATGTAAAAGTTGCCGCGGCTGAAAATGTTGAGTATGGCCAAGATTTTTATAATGATATTATTTTTCAGGTCGTTCCAATAGGAGCCGACAGCATCAAAAAATCCACCGTATTTATTTTCATAAGGAGATTGAAACAGGTCTGTCACAAATTTTTTTGGATGATGTACCAGCAGGTCATATTCCAGAAGTCCTTCCCGGTGCAGCGTCCAGTAATCGTTTCCTTTTCCATAATAAGTAGCCGATATCCAGCCTATAGCGATCCCGGCAGTAATCTTTACAATAAATAATAACAATAAGGTAATGTGAGAGAAACCACTTGATTTTACGATAGCATTTCTTCGTAAAACCCATACCAGCAGCAATAAATAGAAAATGAAAAGCAGATAGTACAACATCCTTGTTTAAACGCGGAAGTTAGCTAAAAAATTTCAGCGCCCCGCTATCGGTTGGGTGTTTGTACATTTGTGCTGATTCAATTTTCATCATGGAAATAACAGCAGAAACCGCCGCCAGTTTACGCATCACCGTAGAAGAGTTTGAACAAATAAAATTAAAACTCGGTCGTACACCCAATTTTACAGAACTCTGTGCTTTCAGTGGTATGTGGAGTGAACACTGTAGTTATAAAAACTCTATCCGCTGGTTAAAAACACTGCCTCGTGACGGAAAGAAAATGCTGGTGAAAGCCGGAGAAGAAAATGCAGGCCTGATGGATATAGGGGATGGTTACGGTGTTGTATTTAAAATTGAATCACACAATCATCCTTCTGCACTTGAACCGTTTCAGGGAGCAGCAACTGGTGTGGGTGGAATCAACCGTGATATCTTTACGATGGGCGCCAGGCCGATCGCTTCATTGAATTCATTGCGTTTTGGAAATATATCTTCTTCTAAAACCAGGCATCTGCTCGCAGGCGTTGTACATGGCATCGGGCATTATGGAAATTGTTTCGGTGTTCCAACCGTTGCCGGTGAAACTTATTTTGAAGATTGCTATCACACCAATCCACTTGTAAATGCCATGAGTGTAGGCATTGTGAAAAAAGGAGAAACTATTTCTGCTACCGCACATGGTATCGGCAATCCTGTTTTTTTTGTAGGCAGTGCCACAGGTAAAGATGGTATCGGTGGTGCTTCCTTTGCCAGCGCAGAACTTACAAAAGACAGCGTAGAAGATCTTCCTGCAGTGCAGGTGGGTGATCCTTTCCAGGAAAAAAAATTACTGGAGGCATGTCTCGAAGTTATTCAGACCGGCGCCGTGGTGGGCATGCAGGATATGGGCGCAGCCGGCATTATTTGTTCCACTGCAGAAATGAGTGCCAAAGGCGAATCGGGAATGATCATTCATTTAGACAAAGTGCCTGCAAGGCAATCCAATATAAAAGCCTGGGAATTGTTGTTAAGCGAAAGCCAGGAACGCATGCTGCTCGTTGCAGAAAAAGGACGCGAAAACGAAATAATGGCTGTTTTTGAAAAATGGGACCTTCCCTGCAGTGAGATCGGTGAAGTAACAGGAGATGGATTGCTTCATTTTTTTATGCACGGGGAAAAGTTAGCAGAACTTCCCGCATTCGAACTCGTTTTAGGTGGAGGTGCTCCGGTATATGAAAGATCTTTTAAAGAACCGGCTTACCTGCAAAAAATTAAAGATTTCGATCCGGAAACAATTCCGGATGTACAGGATCTGAAATTAACAACCGAACAATTATTGCAATTGCCCAACATCGCCAGCAAGCGCTGGATCTTTGAACAGTACGATAGCATGGTGGGAACGGGAAATCTGAATACCAATGCACCTTCTGATGCAGCCATCGTTCTGGCCAAACCAACGGACAAGGCATTGGCGCTAACCACAGATTGCAACAGCCGTTATGTTTATGCAGATCCTTATGTAGGAACAATGATAGCCGTGGCAGAAGCTGCACGCAATATCGTTTGCAGCGGCGGTGAACCACTGGGCGTTACCAATTGTCTCAACTTCGGCAATCCCTACGATCCGGAAGTATATTACCAGTTTGTAAAAGCCATTGAAGGAATGGGAGAAGCCTGCCGCAAATTTGATACACCTGTCACAGGTGGAAACGTTAGCTTTTATAACCAGTCGCCCGACGGCCCTGTGTATCCTACACCAACGATCGGTATGGTAGGCCTTCTGGACAATATCGATCAGAAGATCACACTGGATTTTGAAAATGCCGGCGATGAGATTTTCATTTTAGGCAACCTGGTAAATGATATTGCTTCTTCCGAATATCTCCATAAAATTCATAACATTCAATTCAGCCCGGCGCCTTATTTTAATGTAGAAGAAGAACTGGCATTGCATCAGCTTATCAAAATCCTGAACAGTCGTAAATTACTCACATCCGCACATGATGTGAGTGAGGGTGGCCTCATAGTAACGCTTTTCGAAAGTGCATTTTTCCGGAATCTCGGTTTTGAGGTGATGGGTTTTTATGATGATAGCAGGAAAGATGCTTTCTGGTTTGGAGAAGCACAGGGGCGTGTGGTGGTGTCAGTGCGCTCTCAGCATATCCATGATTTTATGACATTGATCAAAGACACCGGTGTGGAATGTGAAAAGATCGGTGAAGTTAATACGGGCGAAATAGTTGTAGATGGAGAAGCATGGGGAAATATAAAAAAATGGAAACATATTTATGAACATGCGTTAACAGATGCTATGACTTCAGAAGGAACTTTGTTGCCTTTGTGATCGGATTACCTATAAAATTCATGATGAATTATTGGCAAAGTACCGGAACGCAGGCTGCACCACGTTTTTCAGCATTGGTCCCGCTTTCCGCTGCAAGCCGCTGCCGCGGGCTTTCCGCTGCAATCGGGCGTATATAGCTGATCATAAATGCTTTGCTCAGCACGATAAGATACATTTCCCAAAAGTCTTTTTCAATAAATTTTCATAAAAACGGTATCAAATTTCCTGACGCGGAATAAAGAGTTTATCTTTACACGACCTCTCGGATGTAAAGTCTCGATCATTTCCGCCGGTCATCAGTTTCAATCAGCAATTTTATAATGTTCATGTATATCTGCCGACAGATGTATATGTCCGTTTTTTTATGGTTGTTGAACAACAATTCATGGCAGAAACCTACAGTATGGCTAAATATATTTTTGTAACCGGCGGTGTTACTTCATCATTAGGAAAAGGAATAATAGCAGCGTCTCTGGCAAAATTGCTGCAGAGCAGGGGCTTAAAAGTTACCATCCAGAAATTCGATCCGTATATCAATATTGATCCGGGAACGTTGAATCCTTATGAGCATGGAGAATGTTATGTAACCGACGATGGTGCAGAAACCGATCTGGATCTTGGCCATTACGAACGTTTTTTAAACATTCCCACCTCTCAGGCAAATAACGTTACCACCGGAAGTATTTATCAAACCGTTATCAATAAAGAAAGAGAGGGTCAGTATTTAGGTAAAACCGTTCAGGTAATTCCGCATATAACCGACGAGATCAAACGCCGTATGTTATTACTCGGCCAGTCTGATAAATACGATATCGTTATTACAGAATTAGGCGGAACGGTCGGCGATATTGAAAGCCTTCCTTTTGTGGAAGCCGTTCGCCAGCTACAATGGGAAATGCCGGAAGAAGATTGTATGGTGGTACATCTTACACTCGTTCCTTATTTAAAGGCAGCAAAGGAATTAAAAACCAAACCTACACAACACAGTGTACGTTTATTAAGCCAGGAAGGTGTGCATCCGAATGTGATCGTTTGCAGAACTGAACATCCGCTCAATGACGAGATCAAAAGAAAGATAGCTTTATTCTGTAATGTAAAACCCAATGCCGTAATTGAAGCAATGGATGCCGGAACCATTTATGAAGTTCCTCTGAAAATGCTGCAGGAAGGCCTTGACATCATTGTTCTGAAGAAACTCCAGATAAATGGTTATGCGGCTCCTGAATTAAGCAAGTGGAGAGGTTTCCTCGATAAACTGAATTACCCAAAGAGTCGTGTTACGATAGGTCTCATCGGAAAATATATTGAATTACAGGATGCTTATAAATCCATCCTGGAAGCATTTATTCATTCCGGCGCCATGAACCAGGTGAAAGTACAGATCGTGAATGTGCACAGTGAATTTATTACTGAAGCAAATGTGTCTGAAAAATTTAAAGACCTGGATGGATTACTGGTAGCTCCCGGCTTCGGTTCAAGAGGCGTGGAAGGAAAGATCACTGCAGTAAAATATGCACGCGAAAACAACCTGCCATTCTTTGGAATATGCCTGGGAATGCAAATGGCCGTGATAGAATATGCCAGAAATGTTTTGCATTTAAATGGCGCTAACTCTACGGAAATGGATGCAGCTACACCACATCCGGTGATCGCATTAATGGAAGAGCAAAAGAAAGTAAAGAAAAAAGGCGGAACCATGCGTTTAGGCGCTTATCCATGTGTTCTGGAAGAAGGTTCACTCGCACATAAAATATACGGAACAGATACTATCAGTGAAAGACATCGTCACCGCTGGGAATTCAATAATGGTTATTTATCACAATTTGAAAAGGCAGGTTTATTTCCAAGCGGAAAAAATCCGAATAATAACCTGGTAGAAATCGTTGAATTAAAAAATCATCCATTTTTCATTGGTGTGCAATATCATCCTGAACTGAAAAGCACCGTGGAAAATCCACATCCCATATTTGTTCATTTCGTACAGGCAGCCAAATGGTTCAGCGAAGCCAGGGCAGAATCGAAGATGATGCTGGAAAAGCAATCTGCCTGATGATAAAGTTCAATTCATAATTACCTTTGCGGAATGCAGAAACTGAGCATGGATGCGCTGAACCGCAAAACGGTTGAGCAATTTAAAAGAGCAGAAAAAACTCCGGTGATCGCTGTTCTGGAGAATGTTCGCAGTGCACATAATGTGGGCAGCGTTTTTCGTACGGCAGATGCATTTTTACTGGAAGCCGTGTACATCATTGGCTATACGGCTGTTCCTCCTCACAAAGAAATCAAAAAGACAGCACTCGGCGCAGAAGACACTGTTTTCTGGAAATATTTTAAAACTACCGCCGAAGCTATTGAAGATCTGAAACAGAATGGATATGCGGTGTACGCAGTGGAACAGGTAACAAACAGCCTTTCGCTGGAAAATACGGAATTTTACTCAGATGAAAAGATTGCAGTTATATTCGGAAATGAAGTGACAGGTGTGGAAGAGTCAACGCTTCCGCTTTGCCGCGGTTGTATTGAAATTCCGCAGCTGGGTATGAAACATTCACTCAACATTTCTGTTGCCGCAGGTGTTGTACTCTGGGAGATCATCAGAACTCGTATGTTTAAAAATGAAGAGAAATTATGAGTGGAATTAAAAACTATTTATCGCTCGTAAAATTTTCGCATACCATTTTTGCAATGCCATTTGCATTGATCGGGTTTTTTATAGGTTATCTGTCTACCGATATTTCAAACAATGATGTATACCTGAAATTTGGGTTGGTGATCGGCTGTATGGTTTTTGCCAGGAGTGCAGCCATGGCATTCAACCGATATCTCGACAGGCATATTGATGCAAAAAATCCAAGGACTGCCATCCGTGAAATCCCTGCAGGGATCATTTCTGAAAAGAAAGCATTGATATTTACGGTTATCAATTGTGTATTGTTTGTTACGGTTACTTATTTTATTAATACGATCTGTTTTGTATTGAGTCCGGTTGCATTGTTTGTAGTATTATTTTACAGCTATACCAAAAGATTCACTTCACTTTGCCATATTGTTTTAGGTGTTGGTCTCAGCCTTGCACCCATAGGAGCTTATCTCGCTGTAACGGGCGTATTCTCCCTGATCCCGTTGATGTTTTCCTTTGCTGTTATGTTTTGGGTAAGCGGTTTTGATATTATCTATGCTTTGCAGGATGAAGAATTTGACCGTTCCCATAAATTGAATTCCATACCGGTTCTTTTTGGTAAAAAAAGAGCGCTCAGGGTTTCCGAATGGATACATGTACTGTCTGCACTTTTCATCATAGGCGCAGGGTTGATAGCAGGATACGGATGGTTATACTGGGCTGGCGTGGCAATTTTTACAGGGATGTTATTTTACCAGCATTCCATTGTGAAACCCGATGATCTCCGCAGGGTGAATATAGCTTTCATGACGGCCAACGGAATCGCCTCTGTTGTATTTGCAACTTTTGTTTTACTGGATCTTTTCATTCATCATTAATGGCTAGGATACTCTCCATAGATTACGGAAAAAAACGAACAGGCATTGCAGTTACCGATCCATTGCAGATCATTGCTACCGGTTTAACAACGGTGGATTCTGAAGATATGCTCAGCTTTTTAAAAAAATACATGGCATCAGAAGAAGTGGAGGAGGTGATCGTAGGCATGCCGCTCAACTGGGATGAATCTGAAACACATGGTACAAGGCCGGCGATGAAAGCCATAGAGCGGATCAGAAAGGCATTTCCGCAATTGAAAATAACGGAAGTGGATGAACGCTATACTTCCAAAATGGCTAAAAATGCCATGATTGAAATGGGAATGAAGAAAAAGGACCGCCGCGATAAAAAAAATGTAGACGAAATAGCCGCTACAATTCTCCTGCAGGAATACCTGCAAAGTAAAAGCTAGTATATTTGCAGCTGATATGATACTTCCTATTGTTGCATATGGTTCTGCCGTGTTGAGAAAAGTTTGTGAGGATATTTCTGCGGATTATCCCAATTTAAAAGAGTTATTGGAAGATATGTGGGAAACCATGTATAACAGTAATGGCGTTGGCCTTGCAGCACCACAAATAAACAGGCCTGTCCGTTTATTTGTAATTGACAGTGAACAGATTTTTACTAATATTGATGAAGATGAGATCGGCACTTATCCGGATGAACCGGGTTACAAAGGCGTTTTCATCAACGCTCATGTTCAGTCACTGGATGGTAAACCATGGTCTTATAACGAAGGTTGCTTGAGTATTCCAAAGATCAGAGAAGATATCAGCAGGGCGGAAACTGTAACACTGAGTTTTGTGGATGAGAATTTTAAACCCATTACCAGAACATTCAATGGTATAACAGCCCGTGTTATACTGCATGAATATGATCACATTGACGGCAAATTATTTATTGATCATATCAAACCATTAAAACGCACTTTGCTTAAAAGAAAACTGGAAGACATTTCCAAAGGAAAAGTGGATGTTGACTACCGGATGTTATTTCCAAAATAATTCCGATTGAAAATACTGTACACCATATTTTTGTCTTTTGGATTGTTGTGGTGTAAAGCTCAATCTGCAGACTCTGTTTTTGCCAGTGGTAAAAATGTGATCACGCTTTCCAATATTGTCCTGGATAATAAATTAAATGTTCCTTCCTTCATCAGCCGTGTAAAAAAAGACAGCAGTTTTTACAAAGCATTCCGCATTCTTCGTATACTTTCTTTTACTTCCATCAATGATATCCGTATGCTGAATAAAGACGGATCTTCCCGTGCGTCATTACACAGCCGTTCCCGCCAGATCCGCCAGGACAGTTGCCGTACGATGGAGGTTTTGGAGGAAGAAGTTTCCGGAGATATGTATGATGAGAACCGGAATTTTAATTACTACACGGCAAATATGTACGCCTCTCTTTTTTTTACCAAAGGAAAAGTTTGCGGTGAAAATAATATCGTAGCCGGTCATGACTTTTCAACCTCGGGTAAGTCGGGGATGGAAAAACACAAGGAACAATTGAAAATGTTATTTTTTAATCCCGGAAGAAAGATCAGTGGCATTCCTTTCATGGGAAAGAAAACGGAAATTTTCGATGAAGACCTGGCAGATGCCTACAATATGAGCATTGATTATGAAAATTACAATAACATCAACTGTTATATTTTACGCCAGAAAGTAAAACCCGGAAATGAAGACCGCGTGGTAATTGATGAAATGAACACATGGTTCAACGATTCAACTTTTGAAGTGGTGGCCCGGAATTATTCTTTGAGCTATGATGCGGCTTTCTACGATTTTAAAGTTCAGATGGAAGTGCTCATGACGACCTATAACGGCCTTACTGTACCATCTGTAATCAGGTATAACGGCAACTGGAAAGCGGTCACAAAAAAAAGGGAGCGTGGCGTTTTTACAGCTACACTCAGTGACTTTCATTAAATGAATCAGTTGTTATTCTTCGTTTCTTCCAGAACAGTTTCTTTGATCTTTGCTTCCAGATTTTCTTTTTTCATGCCCACTCTTATAAAGCCAAACAGGCTCATATAAATATTGGCGATCCATACCAGAGAAAATCCGCTGATCAGGTAACCCCGCCAGTCAGTAAACAATAAGGTGTATTTGGTGATAATAAGGAAGAAAACAGTGATATAATGGCTGAAACAATATTCGCATGTGAAAAGATAGAAAAATTTACGTGCCATCAGCTTTGAGCAGGATGTTGATTTCTTTACACAGTATTCCCGTGGTTCACGAAAAACCTCTTCATGCGTAACAGTCCATGCGATACTCGCAATGGGCAATGCCAGTAGAAACAAATAGGTGATCTGGTGTTGCAGATCCATAATTTTTTTTAATGTATTCCAATTTTAGAACCAAAATGGAATTATTGTAAATTATGAATTTTAAATTTTAAATGATAAGACCAAAGGATTTTTTATTAAAAATGAAAAGTAAACGAATACAATCTTAAACTGATTTTAATTTATAATTCTTAATATAAAATTTAAAATTAATCCGGCTTATGCTTTGTATATCCTCTCCACTTTTCAATAACGCTTTGCATATCATCCGGGAGGTTGGAGGTGAACAGCATTTCTTTCCCGGTAATAGGATGTGTAAATCCTAATTCAGCAGCATGTAAAGCCTGTCTTTTGCATAACTGAAAACAATTATCAACAAATTGTTTGTATTTGGTATAGATCGTTCCTTTTACAATCCTGTCACCGCCATATGTATCATCATTGAATAAAGGATGTCCGATCATCTGCATGTGTACACGTATCTGGTGTGTACGTCCTGTTTCCAGCCTGCATTCTACCAGCGAAACATAATTGAATTTTTCAATCACCTTATAATGCGTGATCGCTTCTTTACCATGATCACCGTCAGGATATGCCGTAAACAGTTTCCGGTGGCGTAAATGCCTGCCAACGTGTGCTATGATGGTTCCGGAATCCTTTTCAAAATCTCCCCACACCAAAGCTTTATATCTTCTGTGAACTGTATGATCGGCAAACTGTTTTGCCAGGTTGCTCATTACACTTTGTCTTTTCGCCACTACCAGTAATCCGCTGGTGTTTTTATCGATCCGGTGAACAAGTCCTAAACGCGGCAAATCATTTTCATCAATAACCTGGTTGGTTTGTTCGAGGTGCCAGGCAACTGCGTTTACCAAAGTATTATCCGGATTGCCACAGCCCGGGTGCACCACCATTCCCACAGGCTTGTTGATGATAAAAAGATATTCATCTTCATAGACTATATCCAGTGGAATATCCTGTGGAATGATCTCTGATGATTCCGGGATATTATTATCGAAAATGATGATGCGGTCGCCGGGACGAACCTTATAATTACTTTTAATGGGCTTGTCATTCACCAATACCATTCCGTCTTCAATTGCCAGTTGAATTTTATTCCGCGTGGCATGTTCAATACGCGTCATCAGAAATTTATCTATGCGTAAAGGAACCTGTCCTTTATCGATCAAAAGCGATAAACGTTCATATAAAACCTCAGAGTCAGATATTTCTTCTGTATTCAGATCATCCATACAACCTCACTGTGTGCAGTGCATTTTAATTAAGTTTGCAAATTAAAACAATGCGTTGGATAAGCAACCGGTGATATTTGAGGATTTAGGCATTATTGACTATAAGTCAGCCTGGGATTACCAGGAAAAACTGCTTTTGGAGAATGTAGCCATCAAAACGACTGCACGACTCTCGGGAAATGATAAGGATGTAACTACACAGCATTATTTTTTATTATGTGAACATCCCTCTGTGTATACACTCGGTAAGAGCGGAGATATCGGAAATGTGCTGATCAGCGATGAAGAAAGATCAGAAAAAAATATTGAGTTTTATAAAACGAACAGAGGAGGTGATATCACATTTCATGGTTTACAACAGATCGTTGGATATCCGATTCTAGACCTGGAAAAATTTTATACAGACATAGGTAAATACCTTCGAAATATTGAAGAAGTCATCATATTAACGATCGCTGAATATGGCATCAAAGGTGAACGAAGTGCCGGCGAGACGGGTGTATGGATTGCTCCCGGCACAAAAGGCCAGGAAAGAAAAATATGTGCTATAGGCGTGCGTTGCAGCAGGTGGATCACTATGCATGGTTTTGCCCTAAATGTAAATACAGATCTCTCTTATTTCAACCATATCATTCCCTGTGGTATCGTGAATAAGCAAGTGACTTCCATCGAAAAAGAAGTTGGTAAAAAACTGGATTACGAAGAAGTGAAAAATAAGATCCGGAAAAATTTTGAAAAGGTTTTCGAAGTGGAACTTCAGTAATTAACGTGGACTTTTTTCAGCGTTCTTTTTAGAATCTTTAGGAATGTAAAATTTATTTTTTTCTATGAGTTCGCCATCTTCAAACAATTCAAAATGGAACCAGCCTGAATGAATGAAATTTACTTTTTCCAGTATTAAATATTTCTCTGTAAGTTTTGATAATTGAAATATTTCTCTGTTTTCTTCATCAAAGAATTTAACGAGATATTTTTTTGAATCCGCATTGGGCAGGTAGATCACTACATCCTGGTTACGGGAAGTAAATATTTTCTGGCTGGGATAAGTGATCACAGGTTTTGGTGGCGGTGGCGGAGGAGTATTGATGACCACAGGCGGATTTGCAGGATTCACGGGTGGTTTCACAGGATTCTTAACCGGAGGTTTAACCGGATTTACGGGTGTTTTTATTGTAGTGCTGTCTGCTACTGATGTTGAATCAGTTTCCGGGGTTAACTGGATGCTGTCTTCTTTAATTTCCACTGGTGGAGGAATGATCTTTACCGGGCGTACGGGTGGAGTTATCACATAAGTGCCACCTTCAAATCCAACAAACACACGGTAATACATTTTATTGTAAGGAGGATTTACATCCGTATATCCATTTTCTACATTTTGTGGGTTGAGCACAGAGCCGATGGTTGTATAATTTTTCAGACTGTCGTAGGAACGCTGGATATTGATATTGGCGATAGGTAAGGTATAATTATTCATCCAGCTTATGATGATCCTTCCGCTCATATTCTTTACTGTGATCTTTGGCAATGTGTCCTGCGCATAAATGACTTTGGCGGAAATCAGAAATGACAAAAAGAAAATTATTTTTTTCATTCAGTGGTAGTCAGTTCAAATATAAGCAGGAGGTTTTCTTGCTGAGATGTTGCAAATATAAAGCGATGTTAAACATCAAATGTAAATTGATCCTGTATGGAAGAATTTCCCTGCAATCCGCCCGTATGCAGGCAGACGATCACACTGCCTTTTTCAAAATAGTCTTCTTCAACTTTTTTTACCGTTGCGAACATCATTTTGCCGGTATACACAAAATCCAGCGGGATGTTGTGTTCACCATAAAATGTATTCATAAAAGAAATTAATTCAGGTGTATATTTTCCAAATCCACCGAAATGAAATTCTTCCCATATATCAGAAGGAGTATTTTTTACCTTAAGATATTCAAGACGCTCAGGTATATCTTTCATGTTTTTAAGGGCCGGAACCGCAATGATTCTGGAAGCTGATTCATTCATTAATAATCCCGCCAGTGTTGTGGCACTTCCAACAGATGTAACAATGTGACTGGCTTCCAGATGCTGCAGCTGATGCATGATAAGCGCAGCTCCTTTTGCTCCTGTAATATGATAACCGCCTTCCGGGATCACGATTGAATGATTGTTTTCGTAGGTATATTTTATTTGTGCATATTCATCTCTCGGAACAAATTGTAATTGCATGCCGCAATCCAAACAGAATTGTAAAGTGGAAGATAAGCCTGCAGGTTTTTCTCCTCTTACGATGCCTGTTGAATCAATATTATACAACTTTGCAGCATAAGCGGTTGCAGCCAGGTGATTGGAATACGCGCCACCGAATGTTACCAGTGAAGGATTTTCTATTTGCTTGCACTGCTGTAAAAAATAATACAGTTTGAATAATTTATTGCCTGAAATCCGGGGATGGATCTGATCCAGGCGCACCATGATAACAGAAACATCTTTTTCTGAAAACAGTGTATGGCTAAGTCTGTTTAAGGGAGCAGTTAAGTCAATTTCAGGCATAAGAAAACAATTGCATTACTTTTGCAGGCAAGTTATTATTATTCAAACAATTCATTTTTAATATGCAACCAACATTGTTGATCCTAGCTGCAGGAATGGCGAGCAGGTATGGAAGTATGAAGCAGACCGAAGGTTTCGGTCCGGATGGCGAAACGATCATGGATTATTCTATTTACGATGCAATAAGAGCAGGATTTGGAAAAGTGGTTTTCATTATCAGGAAAGATTTTGCAGAACATTTCGAAGCCCGTTTCAACGAAAAACTCAATGGCAGAATTGCGGTGGATTATGTGTACCAGGAAATGGATAGTTTCGTGGATCCTGCAGATATGCCGGAAGGCAGAACTAAACCCTGGGGAACCGGGCATGCAGTTTT
>JANNZE010000429.1:0-9053 GCA_031410455.1 Chitinophagaceae bacterium
GCCGTTTTTAAAACAACGCTCACAGTATGCTGCATAAATCTGCCACATCATAGGACGATTAGCTCTGGCATCTTCCTGCTGCAGCATACCGTCATTGGCATAATCTGCAGGACTTACGAGCGCATTTTTTGCAGCCGAAATTCTGTTGTAGACTGTATTGGGTTTATATTGTTTATCATCCAGGTGCAATTCATTGATCACCGTTTTTACAACACTCTTAGCATCATCGGTATCATAAATAGTGAAATTGCTCGGATAACCCAGTTTTGGTGCTTCGCTTCTGAGGATGCGGGCAAATACACTGTGAAAAGTTCCTATATATAAATTTCTTGCTTCAGAATTGTGGAGGTTTTTTTCTACCCTTTCCTTCATTTCCGCAGCAGCCTTGTTGGTGAACGTAAGTGCCAGTATATTGAAAGAATCCACGCCATGTGCCGCCATCAGGTGAGTGATTCTTGTTGTAAGAACTTTTGTTTTTCCGCTTCCGGCGCCTGCAATGATCATCAGCGGCCCGTCTTTATGTAAAACCGCCTGCATTTGCGGCTCATTCAATCCTTCCAGGTATCTAAACATGCTGTAAAGTTACGATGCCGTTGGTTGCCTGAAATTGTTGTGGGGAAATAAATATGGGGAATTCCTCATCTGATCCTGGATAATATCAGGATTATTCCGGCACAATATGCTGACGCACAACAGAAGCTCTATGACCGGATAATTTGATGGAAGACTTTCAACTGCAAAAATATTTTGTAACTTACAGCTTCTAATTTTTTTTGATGAAACAGTTCGTATTCGCAGTATTGGTTATTGTATCTGTGTTTTTTATTTCCTGTGAAAAAAAGAGTGGAATTGCCAATCCTGCAGGTGGAAACCTTCCTACCAATTACATTTTTATTACATCCGTTGATGTGTCTCCTTCCCCATTGAGAATAGTAAGAGGTGGTTCCATCACTTTTGTAAATAATGATGACAGTACACATAGTTTCAGCAGTTACGACACCAGTTTTTTAAAAACCGGGCCGATTGCACCGCACACTTCTTTCTATTTCAGAAAGGATACCACGGGTGTTTATCCATATTATTGTGTTCAGCATCCAAACGTAACGGGTGTAATTATTATTGAATAATGCAATGCGCCACACTGAATTTTTTGATGCAAAACATTTTGAAAATAATTATCACCGGGTAACACCTTCTAAGCCGCTTTCTGATTTTATTGATTTCTTCTGGCAAACGAGGTTTGAAAATTTGTGGGAACAACACCCACATGGATTTTCCGATTATCTGTTCCCCAATACAGGATACAGTTATCTTGTAAATGCAGGTACACCTTTTACCATGCAGATCGGAGAGCATTCCTATCCTGTACGCAACGATAGTTTTCTGCCAAGGCATGCATCCATAGAATGTCACCACCAGAAAGATAACCTTCTGTTTGGTATTAAGTTCAGGATTTCACCGGTGGTATTTGAAAAGAAAGTGAATTTTTCAGAATATAAAAAATCGATGACACCTCTTTCTTATCTTATCGACAAAGAGGTTGTTCAGGCTTTAAAGGAAAATATTTCATTTAAGGAAAGAGTGAAGATCGCGGAAGAATATTTTATTCCGATGATCAGTAAAGAAGAAAAATTTCACCCGGTTAAAATAGTTTCGTCAATACTGGAACGTTGTATTCATGAAAACAATTTCTCATTAAAAATTGAGGATCTTGCCAGGGAATATTCCATTGTTACCCGAACATTGCAGCGTTATTTTGAACAATACACCAGCCTGGGTTGCAAAGAAACACTTCAGATCCTGCGCTCACGGAAATGCCTGGAAAAATTTTCCAAAGGAATGGCTGTAAACCTGAACAGCAGCGGCTTTTACGATTACAGTCATTTTTATAAATACATGATGCAATTCCTCGGAAAAGACTATATCAAAATGTTAGTGGAACGATTACAAAAGCAGGATGGAAATTTAAAAATAAAAGAAGCAGGTTAACCAGCACGCCGGCGTTCGCCGATGGCCCAGCCAGGTTTTTACTAAAATGGAAAGATTATTGTGGCTTATAATATTTGATCAAATAAAATTTACAAAATGAAAAAGTTAATCAGCCTGCTTGCTTTCAGTTGTTTACTGGTATCCTGCAAAAAAGACGACAATCCTGTTGCTCCTTTCACCACAAATATTTCAATGGCCGGTCTGTCGTACAGTCCTTCATCAATAAGTGTCACAAAAGGCTCTGTTGTAAAATGGACCAATAATGACGCTTCGCCGCATACAGCCACTTCAGATGATGGAACCACCTTCAATTCAGGAAACCTGGCTGCAGGAAGCACTTATTCTTACACTACAACTACTGCAGGTACTTATCCCTACCATTGCCTGGTTCACGGAACCATGATGTCGGGTACATTAACCGTTACGCCATAAAGAATGAATGATATTTAAAACAGTTCTTGTAAAGAATTTTATTTCCTGCAATTTTGCCAACGCATGGCGACAACAAACAAGAAAGCAGCTATAGGTTTTATTTTTATTACGTTAATGATCGATATCACAGGCCTGGGACTGATCATTCCGGTATTGCCGAAACTCATTCAGCAATTAACCAATGGAACCATCAGTGAGGCATCCAGGCTTGGCGGATGGCTTACCCTCACCTATGCATTGATGCAATTTTTCTTTGCACCCGTTCTCGGCGGTCTGAGTGATAAATTCGGGAGAAGACCTGTATTGTTGTTTTCACTTTTTGGTTTTGGCCTGGATTATTTATTGTTGTCATTTGCACCTACCATTGGATGGTTGTTCATTGGCCGGGCTATTGCCGGTGTAACCGGGGCCAGTATCACAACCGCTTCTGCCTACATTGCTGATATCAGTACGAATGAGAACCGTGCACAGAATTTTGGAATGATCGGAGCAGCTTTTGGCCTCGGATTTATTATAGGACCTGTAATCGGCGGATTACTGGGTTCATTTGGACCGCGTATACCTTTCATGGCAGCTGCTGCTTTAAGTTTCCTGAACTGGCTGTATGGTTATTTTATATTACCGGAATCTTTATCAAAAGATCATCGCCGTACGTTTGAATGGAAAAGAGCCAATCCATTCAGTTCTTTAAAAAACCTGAACAAATATCCTGCAATAGGAGGATTGATAATATGTTTCATACTCATCTACATTGCTTCTCATGCCGTTCAGAGTAACTGGAGTTTCTTTGCCATTGAAAAATTGAACTGGGATACAAAGATGATCGGAATCTCTTTAGGAGTAGTTGGCGTTTTGGTGGCATTGGTACAGGGAGGTCTTGTTCGGGTGATCAATCCAAAAATCGGAAATGAGAACAGTGTGTATCTCGGACTTTTACTGTATACCTTAGGACTTTTACTTTTTGCATTTGCATCTTCCACCTGGATGATGTTTGTTTTTTTAGTACCATATTGCCTTGGTGGTATTGCTGGACCGGCAATTCAATCAATCATTTCCGGCAATGTTCCTTCCAATGAACAGGGAGAACTCCAGGGAGCATTAACAGGATTAATCAGCTTAACATCCATTGTAGGTCCACCATTAATGACCGGCGTTTTTTCTTATTTCACAAAAAAAAATGCACCCATTCATTTTTCAGGTGCTGCATTTTTATTAGGCTCTTTTTTCATGCTGATCAGTGCGGCAGTGGCTTACAGAACATTACAGGGTAGAAAAGCTGTTGTAACTAAAGCATAAATTTTATTGTGTCTCAAATTTTTACACAATATTCTTTAAGCATTTACGCTTATATAACACGCAACAAATGGCTAACCGGTTTTGAAGAAGGAAACACCCCTTACAGTGCTCTTCCGAATTCCTTTCCGAAAATAACAAGCCTGACATCACACATGGATTTTTAAAAATCTTTTGTTAGGCACTACAGGACAACGAAGAGCCCCGGTATTGGACGGGGCTTCTTCATTTACAAGAAAAAATTATAGAATATAGATCGCTGCTGCTACCTGGCAAACAAATCCTGCCAGGAATCCAGCATAGATATCTTTTTGAGAATGATCACTCACGATCAGCCTTGCGGTACAAACAAATCCTGCCAGTAAAACTGCTGCGCTCACCGGCCAGGACATCTGCAATCCTCCGGCTCTTTCCAGGATGATCATAAAGGCTACAAGACCTCCCACGCCTATTGCATGCATGCTGATCTTAAAATAAATATTGGCGATCAGTCCTGCAGAAGAAGCTAAAAAAATTCCGAATAAAAAAGAAGTGAGTACGGCCGGATAATGAGTCTGCTGCCGGAACACCGTAAATGCCCAGAAGAAGAAAATACCGCATGCCATATATGGAATGATACGGTCTTTTTGTGCATGCATGAACACAGACTGAATGAAGCCCAGCCCTTTTAATAAGAACACACTCAACAAAGGAAACAACACCACATTTAAACCGATGATGAGAACCGTTTGTTTTTTTTGCATCCATGAAAAACCGGTAAACGCAGATGGATGAACATATACCAGGAACCACGTAACATACAGCGGAATCAGTAACGGATGTAAAACATACGAAACCAGTTTTGAAAAGATGGTCAGCGGCAATGCCGGTTTCCTTACAAGATCCATTTTATAATATTTTTCTCAGGCGTGCCACCGGGATATTCAGTTGTTCACGGTATTTGGCCACGGTTCTGCGTGCAATATTATAACCTTTTTCCTGCAACATCTCTGTAAGCTTTTCATCGCTGTAGGGATGCTTCTTGCTTTCATCTTCTATTAACCCTGTCAGGATCTTTTTTACTTCACGTGTACTTACTTCTTCGCCGCTGTCGGTCTGCAGACTTTCACTGAAGAAAAATTTCAGACGATACGTACCGAATTCCGTTTGCACAAATTTGCTGTTGGCCACACGGCTCACTGTAGAAATATCGAGGTTGGTTCTTTCAGCAATGTCTTTCAGGATCATCGGGCGGAGATCTGTTTCATCACCTGTTAAAAAGAATTCATGCTGGTAGTTCATGATCGCCTCCATAGTATTCATCAGCGTATTCTGACGTTGCTTGATGGCATCGATGAACCATTTTGCAGAATCTATTTTTTGTTTGATGAAAAGAACGGCCTCTTTCTGGCGCTTGTCTTTTTTAGTTCCTTTATCATAATCCTTAAGCATATCCCGATAACCTTCACTGATGCGAAGATCCGGTGCATTTTTGCTGTTGAGTGTCAGTTCAAGTTTTCCATTATTGTTTACAATAAAAAAATCAGGGATTACATAATTTTCTCCTTTGTTCTGATCGCCAACATTTCCACCCGGCTTTGGATTTAACTTAACGATCTGTGTAATGATATCCCGCAATTGTTCATCGTTGAGGTCAAGCCCGCGCTGAATTTTTTCGTAATGCTTCTTGGTGAATTCATCAAAATATTTGTCGATCACCTTAATGGCAATGTCTACATTTTTTTGCTGATCTTTTTTGCGCATCAATTGAATGAGCAAACATTCCTGCAGGTTTCTGGAACATACACCCGGCGGATCAAATTGTTGTATCTGGTGTATAATAGAATTGATTTCTTCCTCATCGGTATCCACATTCTGGCGAAATGCCAGGTCATCTATGATAGAAGAAACTTCGCGGCGCAGGTATCCGTCATCGTCCAGGCTTCCCACTATTTGCTCCGCAATTTTTTGCTGATGAGGTGACAGCTTCAACAATCCCAGTTGCTGCAACATCATTTCATTGAAGCTCGTTTCTACTTTATGAGGAATCACCCGGTTGTCATCTATCTCGGGATAATTATCATCTCGCAATTTATAATCCCCGATATCATCATCTCCCTCATGCACATAATCATTGATATCAAAATTTTCATAATCTTCGGCACTGCCATCCATTTCAAAATCTTCACTGTCATCTGCAAATTCATCCTTGTTTTCAAATTCGTCGTCATGTCCTTCTTCCACCTGTTCCAATGCGGGATTCTCTTCTATCTCTTCTTTGATTCTTTCATCCAGAATGGCCGTGGGCACCTGTAACAGTTTCATTAATTGTATCTGCTGAGGCGATAATTTCTGTAGTAATTTTTGCTGGAGACTCTGGTGAAGTGCCATAAGTAAAATTTTAAACCGGGATATCCGGGTATGAAAAGTAAATTTACAAAGTGCAACGTCTAAAACATCATATCAAAGCATTTTTTTTTACAATTTGCATGATTTTTGCTGTATTATTGGTAAATGCCCAATTCAGCAGGGATACTAATGCCCTGAAAGTGGCTACTACAAAGGATTTCAAGAGATTCACCTCTAATTCATATATACTTTTTTCACCTCTCATTCCGGGGAATTTTTATACAGAAAACATGGGTATAATGTGTAAACAGGAAAAAAAGTTTGAAAAATTTTCAAAAATTCCTTTTCGGTTCAGATTGGGTAGTTTACCCGTAAACGACCGGCTGGAAGGCAAGCGGGTGCCACTTACTTTACCGTAATACAGAAATGATGATGGTAATTATTCTTCAGATCCGCGGATCTTATCCATCAGTTTATTGAGTGTTTTGATCTCTGTTTCATTCAGCTTTCCGAAAATACTGTCCATTTCGGGTTCATGCTGATCGAGATTGGCGAGCAATTTTTTGCCTTTTTCAGATATGGAAACATCCACTAGCCTTTTGTCTTCAGGACAAACATTTTTTTTCACAAGGCCTTTTAAAACAAGCCGGTCTACAATGCGGCTGGTGTCACTCATTTTATCGAGCATACGCTGCCGGATCTGCAAAGTGGAAATAGGTTTACCAGCGCCACGTAATATTCTTAAGATATTAAATTGCTGTGCAGTGATATCTTCCTTGTCGAAAATGTGTTTCACCCTTTCATTCATCCAGTTATAGGTGTAAATCAGGTTTACAATTCCTTTCTGGTAGTTGTTGCGGAATTTCGACTGATTGATATCTTTTTCTAAACTCATTTTTGCACTTTGTCTACAAAGTAAAAAAAGCCTGCCAACAATGTGGCAGACTTCTTATGATTCTTATCAATAATTGTAATAAAATTTTTCTTCCACGATCTTTCCGTCTTTCCAGCGCTGTACAGAAACCTGCTTGTAATTGCGGACGCCATAATCTTTGTGCGTGTAATCAAACCACCATTCAATAACGGCAATTCCATCACTGATGATGGTGTTGAGCACCTTTGCACCACGGAATTCCGTCAAACCATTTACAAATGCTTCTTCATACGTGCGGTTTTCATCCTTCCCTTTTCTTACAGGATAATCATTGTCCTGCATCACGATATCATCCGCATAAAACTTTTCAAACGCATCCAGGATCTTTCCTTCGAGGATCATATTATTTAATTCCTCTACTGATGTTGTAATGTCTTGCATACTCTATTTTTTTTGCAAACTTAATGTTTAAACATTGAAAAAAGAAATTTAATTTATATTTCTTGTGGAATCATGGTCCTGGTGCAGTGTTTCCGTGAATTCATTCATATAAATTTTAACCATGATGAGGAAATAACTTACGAGCAACGGGCCGAAGATCAGACCCATGAAGCCAAACAATCCAAGCCCTACGATAACACCCAGCACCGTTACCATAGGATGCACATTTCCCAGTTTTTTCATCAGCCCCAGCCTCGTGATATAATCTACATTACCGGTTACCACCACGCTGTAAATGGCCAATCCCGTTGCCAACAGGTTATGACCAGAAGAATACATATAAATAACAAGCGGCACCCAAACGATCATGGTTCCTACAATCGGGAAGAATGCAAAAACACCCGTTACAAAACCCCACAGGCCCCAGTCTTCCACGCCAAAGATCCAGTAACCCAGTGATGCAAATAAACCCTGCACAATAGAAATAATAGGAATACCCAGGGCATTGGCACGAACCATCACTTTTGTTTCCCTCGATAACTTGTCAACATTACCGGGTTTAAAAGGAATAAAGCCTGTAATATATTTTTCAATCGCTCTGCCGTTCACCAGTAGATAATACAATAAAAAGAAAAGCATGATCAGATTGGTAAGTACATTGGCCGTACTGTTCAGCAACTTCGGAACAAATGCAGTCACCTTTTGAGAAATGGACCTTGCACTGTCTTCCGTTAATATCTGAAACCCCGTTTTGGCCGATATTTTATCAGAGAAAGTTTTCAAAGCCTCTATGATTTTTTCCTGGTTGTTGATGAGTGCATTGATCTTGGGTGATACCAGTTGTATGGAAAAATAAACAGGTAACGCAATAATGATGAGATAAGCTAAAATGAACAAAAATGCTGTGCCGCCTTTTTTCCATTTCTTCTGGTAAATGAGGCGGAAATATAAATTCCTGCTCAGTATGTATAAAGTGATTCCACCCAGCAATCCCGGCAGAAAAACATACAATTGTAAAATCATCAGGTATCCCATCAGGATAATGAGCAATAGCAGCAATACCTGACGTACCCGCTCATTGAATATTTTTTGTGCGTCCATGGGATTTTATTTCCAGACAGAAACACCTTCACTGCAATTGGCGCAGATGTCGATATTCTGCCTGCTGTTCATTAATTGATGGCGGAACTGTTTATAATTATCGTTGTACCAGACTTCTTTAAAAGATTGCATTTTCAGATTTCCCAAACGGTGCATGGCATCTTTATCAAAACAACAGGGAACAACAAGGCCATCAAAAGTGATAACATTGGCATGCCATAATTTCCAGCAACGATTGGCCAGTTTATTCTTTGCAACATATGTACCATCTGCCTGTTTTAGATAGCGGCTGTAATTATTATTTTCGGGTATCAGCTGATTCGGGTCATTTTTATAATCGTATACCTGCGCAGTTTTGAAACGTACTTCATCCACACCAATCTCCCTTGCCAGTTGTTTAACTTCTTCTATCTGGTGTTCATTGGGTTTCACTACCAGGAATTGAAAAAAAACGAATGGCTTTTTGCTGTTCAGTTCCTTTTTCCATTTTACAATATTGCGAGCACCTTCCAGAACTTTATCCAGATTACCGCCAACCCTGTAACTGCTGTACACATCCTGCGTGGTTCCATCGATAGAAATGATCAGCCTGTCC